>CAURFS010000206.1:0-3383 GCA_963523845.1 uncultured Campylobacter sp.
AGGCTGCGGCGATATTTGCGCTGATGATGGTCGTAGGCTCGCTAGCGCCGATGCTAGCACCAACTCTAGGTGGATTTGTGCTAGATTTTTTCTCATGGCAAGCGATTTTTGCGATTTTGTTTGCGCTTGGAATTTTGCTTTTTGCATTTATATTTTTCGGACTCGACGAGAGCGCTCAGATAGACAGGACTGCTACACTTAGCGTAAAAGGCGTGCTTGGCGAATACGGCATAATCTTGCGAAATAAAGAATTTATGCGCTATACGCTAGGATTTGCGGTTGCGATGAGCGCACTTTTTGCCTATATAACCGGCTCGAGCTTTATATTTTTGGGCTATTACGGGCTTAGCGAGCGTGCTTTCGGCGCAGTATTCGGCATAAACGCTCTTGGGATGACCTTGGTATCGGCGCTGAACGCCAAACTCGTGCAGAAGCGCGAACCCGCAGCTTTATTAAATTTCGGCCTAATCGCGATGTTTGCGATGAGCCTGATTTTGCTCGCATGCTCTATGCTTAGCCTGCCGTTTATCTGCTTTGAGCTCTCGCTTTTCGCGCTGCTTTCATCGCTCGGCTTTATCGCACCAAACGCCACTACGCTTGCGATGGCGCTGTTTAAGGGCGGCAGATCCGGCGCGGCCTCGGCGGTACTGGGGACCGCGCAGTTTGCCATCGCCGGGGCTATTTCATTTATCGTAGGTGCAGTGGGAGCGAATAAGCCGTTTTTGCTCGCAAGTGTGATGGTGATTTGTGCTCTTTGCGCAAACGCCGTGTATTTTTTATTGCGAAAAAAGAATCAAAAATTTTAATTTTAATATTTTTTAAATTTATCGTTAAGGATTGATTAGCTAAAATTAACTCTCGTTCTTTCGGTGTAAGAAAGACAATTCGGTAAAAAAAGGAAACAAGCCAATGAGCGATATTATCGCATATAAACTTAACGGTGAAATTTATGATACTCAAAGTATCGGCGAGCGCGCTAACGAGGCGCAGCCGATATATTTCGATAACTCCGAGGATGCGCTTAAAATTCTGCGCCACTCCTGTGCGCACCTTTTGGCGCAGGCGGTGCGTGAGCTCTACCCGAGCGCTAAATTTTTCGTAGGACCCGCGATCGAGGATGGGTTTTACTACGACATCCGCGTCAGCAAAGATAACGGCGAAAAGCTAGGCGAAGAGGATTTGGGGGCGATCGAAAAAAAGATGCGCGCACTTGCCGAGGCAAATTTAGAGATTAAAAAGATAGCCTCCACTAAAGAGGCGGTCGCGAAAAAATATGCAAACGACGATCTTAAGCAGGAGGTTTTAAAGCGCATCCCCGAAGGCCCGGTTAGCTTATACGCGCAGGGCGAGTTTGAGGACATCTGCCGCGGACCGCACGTGCAAAATACGAAATTTTTGAAAAATTTCGCCCTTACGCGCATCGCGGGAGCGTATCTCGGCGGCGACGAGAAGCGCGAGATGCTAACTCGCATCTACGGTGTCGTATTTGCCGACAAAGATAGCCTTAAAAAACACCTTACGATGCTGGAAGAAGCTAAGAAGCGCGATCACCGAAAGCTCGGGGCCGAGATGAAATTTTTCACCTTCGACGAGCAGATCGGCGCGGGACTTCCGATCTGGCTTCCTGCGGGCACGAGGATGCGTATAAAGCTCGAGGAGCGCCTTTATAGGCAGCTTCGCAAGCGCGGCTACGAGCCGGTGCGCGGCCCTGAAATTTTAAAATCCGACGCGTGGAAGATCAGCGGACACTACAGCAATTACAAAGAAAATATGTATTTTACGACGATCGAGGAGCAAGAATACGGTATCAAGCCGATGAACTGCGTCGGTCATATCAAGGTTTATCAAAGCGAAATCCGCTCATATCGCGATCTGCCGCTTAAATTTTGCGAGTACGGCGTCGTGCACCGCCACGAAAAAAGCGGCGTCTTGCACGGGCTTTTCCGCGTGCGCGAGTTTACGCAGGACGACGCGCATCTGTTTGTGATGCCGAGCCAGATCAAAGAAAACGTCTATGAAATTTTAGATTTCGTCGAGCTTTTGATGAAGGCTTTCGGATTTGAATACGAGCTTGAAATTTCGACCAAACCGCAAAAGGCGGTCGGCGACGACGAGGTTTGGGATATCGCGACGAAGGCATTAAAAGACGCGCTTGACGAAAAAGGCTTAAAATACGGCCTAGACGAGGGCGGCGGCGCATTCTATGGGCCTAAGATCGACATCAAAATCACCGACGCGCTCGGTCGAAAATGGCAGTGCGGCACGGTGCAGGTCGATTTTAACCTGCCTGCGCGCTTCGAGCTAGGCTACGTCGACGAGAATAATGAAAAAAAGCAGCCCGTGATGCTGCATCGCGCGATTTTGGGAAGCTTCGAGCGCTTCGTGGGGATTTTGCTCGAGCATACCGCGGGCGAGCTTCCGTTTTGGATCTGTCCTACGCAGGTATCGATCGTGCCGATCGGCGAGGCGCACGCAGACTACGCGAAAGAAATTTTAAATTTGCTGCGCGAAGCAGACATTGACGGCGAAATTTTAGATAAAAACGAAACGCTAAATAAACGAATCAGAACGGCTGAGAAGCAGAAGGTGCCGCTCATCATCGTCCTAGGCGATAATGAAGTTTCGGCTCGCAGCGTGGCCTTGCGCGATCGCAGGGCGCGCGAACAGCGAAATTTAGGGCTGGATGAGTTTTTAAATTTCGTAAAAGCTAAATTAAACGAGGTGAATTTTTGAGCAGAGAGAAAGAGGTTTTTCTAAACGAGGACATTCCGGCTAGCGAAGTCAGGTGTATAGGCGACAACGGCGAGGTTTACGGCATAATTTCAAAGGCGCAGGCGCTGCAAATCGCCGAGCGAGAGGGCGTGGATCTGGTTTTGATAGCGCCCGATGCAAAGCCGCCCGTTTGCAAGGTCATGAACTACAGCAAATTTCGCTATCAGCAGGAAAAAAAGCTCAAAGAGGCGAAAAAAAAGCAAAAAATCATCGAGGTCAAAGAGATCAAGCTGTCCGCCAAAATCGCTCAAAACGACATTAATTACAAAGTAAAACACGCGAAAGAATTCCTTAGTAGCGGCAAACACGTCAAGCTTCGCGTATTTTTAAAAGGGCGCGAGATGTCGAGCCCAGAAATCGGCGTAAATTTGCTCAATAAAATTTGGGACGAATTTTTCGTAGAAGTTGCCGATCGCGATAAAGCGCCTGCGCTGGAGGGTCGCTACGTAAATATGCTGATCACGCCGAAAAAGGCGTAGAGTAAATTTAGCGGTATTTTGCGCCGAATGTGGCAAAATTTTTAAAATTTACGCGCTGTTTCTTCACGGTATAGCGCGTAAATTTAAACTAAATAGCGAAATTTTAAAATTTATACAGGCTAAGTTTATCTC
>CAURFS010000207.1:0-3379 GCA_963523845.1 uncultured Campylobacter sp.
TGCTACGAGAGCTGCTTAGAGAGCCCAATTTAACGCCCTCGGTGCTGGAAAAGCTAAAAATGCAAACCATAGGCGAGATCGCCGTGCTAAAAAGCGAGTTTGATTACATCGCGACGTGCAACCTAAAAGCGCTTCTGTATCCGCGCACGAGGCTCGCTCAGCCGCTCATAGGCGACGAGGCGAGCATAGAGCGGATCACGATGAAGGACGTGCGGGAGTTTTTCGCCTCGCTGAGTTTAGAGAATTTATACGTCGTTTTATGCGGCGACGTGAGCGATAAAAATCCGAAAATCGCGGAAATTCTAAGTCTCTTTGCAAGCGGAGAAAAGCGCGAACTGCCGTTTTTCACGCCGAGCGATGCGAAAAAAATAAAGATCCAAAAAGAGCAGACGCAGCAGGCTTACATCTACTTCGGCGCGCCATTTACGCCGCCAAAGGAGCAGGAGTTCATCGCAAACACCGCGCTTTTCGTGCTCGGAAGCAGCGGTTTCGGCAGCAGGCTGATGGAGCGTATCCGCGTTAAGCACGGGCTTGCGTATTCAGTCTATGCGCGCGGCGATTTCGAGCTTAGCCGCCGCGAGTTTTGGGGCTATCTGCAGACCAAAAATGAAAATTTACAAAACGCCGCCGCGCTCGTAAAGGCGGAGATCGCGAAATTTATCGCATCTGGCGTGAGCGAAGCGGAGCTGAAAAGCGCAAAAAAATTCCTAATCGGAAGCGCCGTGCTGCAAAAAGAGACGATGTTTAAGCGAGCGGCGATCGCGCAGAGCGAGTATTACAAGGGCTATGCATTCGGCGAGTTCGAGCGAAATTTAAAGCGCATTGAGGCGCTAAAGCTTGGAGCGCTCAACGATTTCATCAAGTCGCACGACGAGATCATGAACCTAAGCTTTTCCGTCATTTGCGACGAGGCCGCCGCAAAAAAGGGGCTTAAAATTTAGCTCGTCGCGGTACAGCGAGTGCATACCTGCGACCGGCTTAAAATTTGGGTAAATTTTAAAATTTATAAAGCGGCGCAGACGGCGCTAAATTTTACTTTTGCGCTCCGTTTGCGGACAGCTTGTGCGTTTAAATTTAAAACCGCGCCTGCGTTGCGCTAAAATTTGCGGGGCCTTGCAGAAACGATTAAATTTACGAGCCTTATAAGGACGGCTAAATTTAAAGGCGCCGTGCACGATTTGGTAAAATTTCAGCACGCAAAATAAAAGTGCGATTTCGCACGCCGTTTGTAAGCCGCGCCGCGAAATTTAAAAGATAATGCGCGCGTGCATATCTTTCGGATTACACGGTTTGCAAATCGCGCCGTGAAATTTCAAGCGCTCGCGCTCTGTTTTTAAAACCCGGTTCGCGCCGCAAAGTACGACCGCCAAATAAAACACGCCGCAGAGCGGGCAAAATTTATGGAAGAATATAGCGAGTAAATTTGCCGCAATGGGCAAAATTTCGAGCAAATTTAAGCAAGCGTTCGATGCGGCGCATAAAATTTTGATCAAATTTAGGCGAGCGATTCCACTGCGGCGCATAAAATTTCGCAGCGCGAGGGCTTAAGCGCCTATCAAATTTAAAGGATGAAAATTGATTTTTGAAGCAAAAGACGCGGCGACGCTGCAAAAGGCGGGCATCACGACGCTTTTGGATCTGGCGCTGCTTCTGCCCAAAAGCTTTGACGATCTAAGCGTCAGAGACGCGCCCTGCGCGGGCGAGAGCACGGCGGAGGTCGAGTGCCTCTTCCAGCACAGGCGCGGCTCGATGCTCATCGTCACGACGCACTGCCTCAGCTGGGAGCGCGAGATCAAAATAGTGATCTTCAACGCCAAAAGCTGGCACTTCGGCGCCTTCAAGCGCGGCAAAAAATTTTTCATCCACGGCAAATGCGACGAGAGCTTCGGCTCGTGGCAGTTCGTAAACCCAAAAATCGTGAGCGAGCCGGGCAGGATCGCGCCCAAATACAAAGCCGCGCTGAGCGACGCCGCGGCGCAAAAGCTGATCAAAAAATATCTAAGCGCGGGCGCACTTTTAGGCTGCGGGCTGCGCGCGGACGAGGCGGCGGTATTGCTTGCGCTACACGAGAGCTCGCCGCGCAGCGTGCGAATGCTAGCCGCGCTAAATAGGCAGCTTAAGGAAGGCGGCGCGGAAAATTTCGGCGGGCGCGAAGACGTTTCAAACAGCGGCAAAATTCCGAGCGGCAGTGAAATTTTAAATGGCGGAATTTCAAGCAGCGACAAAATTTTAAATGACGGCGGAATTTCAGATAACGGCGAAATTCCAAGCTCGCAAAACTCCGCCGCCGAAATTTTAAACAACAGATCGCAAAATGATGAAATTTCAGTCCATCCGCAAAATGGCGGAGTTCTTGCCTGCGAGACAAAGCACGGCGCGGCGAATGAAATTTTAAGCGGCGGAATTCCAAATGGCGCAGAAGCCTCGCCCAGCCAAAATATCCACAGCGGAGAGGCTGTGAGCGATAAAATTTTGGACGGCGAGGAACCTCAGGCGCGCGAAGAGGAGATTTATAACGACGAAAATTTTAACGTCCAAAGCGACGAGGATTTTCTTGCCGCAAACGGCGCCGAGGCGCGTAAGGATGAAATTTCAGACGATCTTAAAACCGACAATGACGCGGCTGCAAGCGGCGATAAAATTTCAAACGACCTAGTATCCGGTACCCAAACAGCGGCACGGCCGGCAGATGCTCAAGCTGCGACCGCACAACCCATGCTAGAGCATATCGCGACCGAGCAGTCTATAGCCGAGCAAGCCATAGTCGCCCAACAAAATTCAAGCGCCCAAGACGTAGGTACGCAACCCGCAGCGGTTCAAACTTCAGACATTCGAACCGCAGATTCGCAACTCGTAGCCGCCCAAACTCAAGACGCAGGCACGCAACCCGCAGCAATCCAAACTTCAAGCCAAGTAGCGAGCGCGCAAGTCGCGACTGCCCAAACTTTGAGCGCACAAGCTACGGGCGTGCAACCTGTATGCAATCAAACCAAAAATCTTCAGACGATAGTAGCCGCGCGAATCGCAACCGCAGAGCCTATGATCGCTCAAATTGCAAGCGCCGCCGAGGCTATTCAAGACGCGCTCGCCGCACCGATGAGCGCTTCGCGCGATTGTGCCGTACAACCTACGCATTATCAAACTGAAACTATCCAGACCGCAACCGCCATACCTACAATCGCTCAAATTGCAAGCGACGCTGGAACTGTTCATGCCGCCAAGACCGCTCGGGCCGTAGCCGTCACACAGATGAGCGGAGCTGAAATTTTACGAACGCTGAAATTTATCGAAATTCTAAACTACCTACAAAAGCTAAGCGCGAAAAAAACGAGCTTTCCGGCGCAAATTTACCCGCTACACGACATTTCAGACTGGCTTG
>CAURFS010000208.1:0-3369 GCA_963523845.1 uncultured Campylobacter sp.
GTTCACGATCTATACGTCACCTATGCTCCGGATAGCGGACGATTTAAAGGGCTTGATATCATCGCGGGTGTTTACAATATCTTTGATAAAGCCTACGCATCGCACTCGCAGCGCGAAGCCGATTTTACCGGGGATTCTGATTACATCGACTGGGAGCCGGGACGAAATTTCAAGCTAAGCGTGGCGTATAAATTTTAAAGCTTAAGCGATATGATGGCACGAAATTTCGCGCGCAAAAGCAGCGAAATATTAAAAATTCAAAGCCCATGGAATTTCAAAATTCCTAGAGCTTTGGAAATTTGAAATTCCAAGGGCTTTGAATTTCAAGCTTTTAAATTCTACTAACAAAAATTTTTCTCATAAAATTCTTGCAAATAGCAAAATTCTCATTCAAAATGGAATTCTAGCGTGCAGCGGAATTCCAAAAATTCAAAGCGATATCTGCAGCACTTCACATCCGAAGTTCGTTTAGAATTTATAAAATTCCTCCCGCTTAAAGCGCCGTCCGTTTACTCTTCGTCGTTAAAATTCCGTTTTAAATTTTACTTAAAAGGAGAGCCTTTGTTAAATTCTACTAAAAACGCCATTCGCGGCGCGTTTTGGACGAAACCGTTCATCGTTTTAGTGCTGCTTTTGCTGCTGCTAATTCCGCTAAGCTTTATTGATAACCTCACCTACTCGCGCTCCGAGACCAAGCAGCTCGCGCAGGATTCAATCCTCACGCCGGTGGGCGGCGAGCTGCAAATCCAGGGCCTTGCGATCGTAGTGCCCTACGCAGAAATAATCGAAGCGATAGACAAAAGCAACAACGAGCTCGTAAAAAGGCGCGTAGAGAAAAATTTCATCATCGTGCCTAAAAACTACTCCCTCGCGGCGCAGATCGACCCCACCTATCTAAAGCGCGGGATTTTTCGCGTTCCGATCTATAACGGCGATTTTGCGCTTAAGGCGGACTTTGAGGCGATAAACTATACCGAGCTCGGCGTCGATCCTGCGCGGCTAAATTTCGACGAAGCCGTGCTAGTACTCGGCGTAGGCAATCAAAAATCCTTCACCGCCTCCCCCGCTTTAAGCTTAAACGGCAAGGAGCTTAAGCAATATCACGGCAACACCGAGGCTAAAATTTTCGATCGGAGTTTAATCTACAAGCTCCCCGCTTCCGCGCTGTCGTCTGATTTTAGCATCAGCGGCACGCTTAAGATCCAAGGCGGCGAGGCGCTTCATCTAGCTCCGATCGCACAAAATAGCCGTTTTGAAATTAGCTCTACTTGGGCATCGCCTAGCTTTGGCGGCGGCTTTATCGCCAAATCGCGCGAGGTAAGCGCTAGTGGTTTTAAAGCTTCGTGGGAAGTTACGGGCTTAGCCGCGGGCATCGCTCCTGCGTGGCTTGCAGATCAAGATGATCGCGTCGCTATGACGAACTGGCGCAGCAACGACGATAGAAATGACGCCGTAAGCATCGGCTTCATCGAGCCAGTGAACAACTACTCGCTGATTAAACGCTGCACGGATTACGCTCTGTTATTCTTAGCGGTGCCATTTTTAGCGATCTTTTTGTGCGAGGTTTACACTCACGAGCGCATCCACCCGATCCAATACCTATTAATCGGGCTTGAGGATGTCGTTTTCTACCTGCTGGTGCTTTCGCTCTCCGAACACATCGGCTTTGCGATCAGCTACGCGATCTCGGCGATCGCGGTAAGCGTGATAGTATTTTTCTACGCGAGCGCGATTTTCAAAGGCGCGCGCTGGGGCATTTTCATCACTTGCGTTCAGCTCGTTTCATACGCGATCCTCTACGTCATCTTAAATTCCGAAGACTACGCGCTACTAATGGGAAGCCTGATGATATTTGCGGTGATTTCGCTCGTTATGTATTTTACTCGTAAGCTCGATTGGTACGACACCGCGATCCCAAGCGGCGAGAAAAAACAAGAGCAAGAGCCTGAAATTTAGCCTTTAAATTTGCCGCTAAATTTAATCGCAACGGCCTTTGGGGCTTTAAAATCCAAAGGCCTTTTTAAATTTGCTCGCTAAATTTCAACTGCCAAAATTTCATCTATTTAAAATTTTACCCACCGCGGTAGATAAACTGCGGCGCGTAAGCAAGATGCGCGGCGACACGTTTTAAATTTAATTCCGTCAGCATGTCGCGACCTAGCCGAACGGCGCATTTTAAAATTTAGCCCCGCGAGCGGGAGTGTGTCGCGACAAAGACAAAATTTAAAGCGCGCCGTTTTAAATTTTAAAATTTCATCTGCGCCGATTTTTGAGTATAATGAGCGAAAAATTTTAAGGATTTCGTGTGATACTTGCTATTGAGAGCAGCTGCGACGACAGCTCAGTCGCGGTGATGGATGAGCGCAGTTTCGAGCTGAAATTTTACGAAAAAATAAGCCAGGAGGCCGATCACGCTAGATACGGCGGCGTCGTGCCCGAGCTTGCCGCGAGGCTGCATACTGAGGCGCTGCCGCGGATTTTGCAGCGCGCAAAGCCCTATTTTAGCGAGCTTAGCGCCGTCGCAGCGACCAATACCCCGGGGCTTAGCGTGAGCCTGATCGGCGGCGTGAATATGGCAAAAGCGCTCGCGCTCGCGCTAAATTTGCCGCTCATCGGCGTAAATCATCTCATAGGCCACGTTTACTCGCTGTTTTTAGGCGGCGAGGCGCGATTTCCGATGGGCGTTTTGCTCGTTAGCGGCGGGCATACGATGGTTTTGGATATCGGCGCTGCGGGGGGTATCGAAATTTTAGCGACCACCGGCGACGACAGCTTCGGCGAGAGCTTCGATAAGGTCGCAAAGATGCTGGGGCTCGGCTACCCCGGCGGCGCGCTCATCGAGGAGCTCGCAAAAGGCGGCGAGCCAAGGTTTGAGCTGCCAGTGCCGCTAAAGGGCGACAGGCGGCTGGAGTATAGCTTCTCGGGTCTTAAAAACGCCGTGCGCGTGCAGATCGAAAAGCTAAAAGAGGCGGGCGAGCTGGATGAGCAGGCGATGCGCGATCTGGCGCGCTGCTTTGAGGACGCGGCGTGCGCGCACATACTCGATAAATTGCAGCGGATCTTTGAGCTGCGCCGCTTTGCGCGATTCGGCGTTGTGGGCGGAGCGAGCGCAAACCTGCATCTGCGCGGACTTTTGACTGATTTGTGCGAGCGGGCGGGCTGCGAGATACTTTTCGCACCGATGAAATTTTGCTCCGACAATGCCGCTATGATCGCGCGCGCGGCGATAGAAAAGCTGCGTAAAAAGGAGTTCGTCTCGCCCGCAGAGCTGCAAATCATTCCGCATCTAAATCTACGCTCGGCGTTTGAGTAAAATTTTAAAATTTACAGATAATCTGCGTCCGCTAGCGGATTCTCACGCGCTGGGCG
>CAURFS010000209.1:0-3347 GCA_963523845.1 uncultured Campylobacter sp.
GAATTAGGGTATAAATATGTGGCACGCTTTTCATAAAAGCGCCTCTCAAAGCCTTTTTTTGCTTCCTCTAAGATGACGCCTTTTTCCTTTTGCGTTTCGTTTTCGTCAAATTTTACGCCGCCTGCATAATCGCGCAGTACCAAAAATACGTCCTTTAGCGTCTCGTCGCTTACTTGGGCTTGGATGTTGTATGTGGTGTTTTCAAAGCCTGTTTGCGCATTGAGATCGGCGCCGAATTTCACCCCTAGGCGCTGCAAGGTATGAACGAGCTCGTTTTTATCGAAGTGCTCGCTGCCATTGAACGCCATATGTTCGACAAAATGCGCCAAGCCCTGCTCGTCGTCATTTTCATCAACACTACCTGCGGCTACGTTGAGGTAAAAAAGCGCGCTATTTTTTGGCACGTCATTTTTGAGGATATAAAATTTCACGCCGTTTGCCAGCTCGCCGTGCACTACACTAGGATCGAGCTTAAGCGGCGCATCCGGGTTAGCGTCTGCGGAGTAAAGGCTCAAAGAGCAAAGCAGGGCGGAGATAAAAAATATAAGCTTTTTCATAATTGTCCTTGGATTTAAAAACTTGCGATTGTAACAAAAGCTAGTTTAAAGTATGATTTTGCGAGCTTTGTTATGGGTGAAATTTTACCAAGGATTTGAAATTTTACTTGCGGTTTTGAAATTTTACTTGCAGATTTTCAAGAAACGGAATTTTTGGAATTTTTGGAATTTTTGGAATTTTTGGAATTTTTGGAATTTTTGGAATTTTTGGAATTCCGCCGCCGCGACGTAAAATTTTGGCAGCGGAATTTAGAAAGCTTTTGCGAGCTTTAATAGCCTGCGCAAGGCTAAATTTAAACTTTACGCGGCTAGAATTCGTATGCCCGCGCGAAGAATTTTACAACTTATAGTTTGCTCGCATTTTTGCCTAGATAATCCGCGACGCCTTTAGGGTCTGCTTTCATCCCTGCATCGCCCTTGTGCCAGCCTGCAGGGCAGACCTCACCGTGCTCGTTTGTAAATAGCATCGTATCGACCATGCGAAGCATCTCGTCGATATTGCGGCCGAGCGGTAGGTCGTTGATGACAGCGTGGCGGACGGTGCCGTCTTTGTCAAGTAGGAAGCTGCCGCGAAGCGCTACGGCGTTGCCAAACAGCACGTCGAAGCTGCGCGCGATGTCCTTCGTAATGTCTGAGACGAGTGGGAACTGCACTTTGCCGATGCCGCCTGCGTTTACCGGAGTATTTTTCCACGCAAGATGGGTGAACTCGCTATCGCAGCTAACGCCGATAACTTCGATGCCCTTGGATTTGAAATCTTGATATCTGTGATCGAATGCGATGATCTCGCTCGGGCAGACGAAGGTAAAATCTTTTGGATAAAAGAATACGACCGCGCCTTTTTCGCCGATATTTTTATAGAGGTTGAAATCCTCGACTATTTCGTTGTTGCCTAAAACCGCAGTTGCCGTGAAATCAACGGCTTTATTGGTTACTATCATTTGTTTCTCCTTGTTAATAAAATTTATGATGGCGATTATACATTTTAAAACTTTAGATTTGCTGAAATTTGATGAAAATTTTTATATAATAAATTTTATTTACTTGATAATATTAAATTTTATCATTTTTTAAATTTAGTATGTTATCATCACGCTTCATTTTTTGATAAAGGAGAAAAAATGGCTGTAAAAATCACCGATATTTGCATTAGTTGCGGCTCATGCATCGACGAGTGCCCGGTAAATGCGATCGTGGACGATAGCGATAACCCAAACGGCGAGGATAGCTACTATGTATATGCCGATAAATGCGTCGAGTGCGTGGGCTACAACGACGAGCCGGCTTGCGCTAGCGCCTGTCCGACCGACGGCTGTATAGTCTGGAGCGACATCGTAGCGGGTCAACCTAGCAGGGATAGTATAGGTGCGGATCTGCGCAGCGGAGACACCCCGGTATTTGCTTAGCAGATAAAATTCCGCGATCAAATGCGCGGAATTTTAATTCATTCAATCCTTAAATAAATTTTAACCTATTTTTCGATACAATCCGCCTTTCACTTTAAGGAGATTATATGCAGCAAACGCTTTCTATTATTAAGCCTGATGCCGTTAAAAAGGGCGTTATTGGCAAAATTATCGATCGTTTCGAAAGCCACGGACTAAGAATCGCAGCGGCTAAAAAATTATGCCTAAGCGCCGAAGATGCGGGTAAATTTTATGAAATTCACAAGGATCGCCCTTTTTATAAAGATCTGATTGAGTTCATGACTAGCGGCCCGGTGGTCGTAATGGTGCTAGAAGGCGATGATGCCGTAGCTAAAAATCGTGCGCTAATGGGCGCTACCGATCCGAAAAAAGCGGATAAAGGCACTATTAGAGCGGACTTTGCGGACAGCATCGATGCTAACGCCGTTCACGGCAGCGACAGCCTAGAAAACGCAAAAACCGAGATTGCTTTTTTCTTTGCAAAAAGAGAAATTTGCTAAGAGTACCACGTGAAGATCGCTTTTGCTAAAATTTCTGCCACGCCCGTGCCGTTTGAAATCTCGAGGGACGGACTTAAGCTTAGCGGAAATTTAAAACGAAAAGACTCTAAGTTTATCGAGTGTAAGGGCGAAATTAAGGGTAAAATTCCATACATTTGCGACCGCTGCGGCAAAGAATTTGATCTTGACGTAAATGAGAGCGTAAATTTGCTTTTAAGCGAAGGCGTTTTTAACGACGAAAGGCACGAGAGCTTGGACGTTATGGAGTTTTTCGGCGCCGAAGTTGATCTGGATGAAATTTTAAGAAGCGAAACGGAAGCTTTCAAAAGCGACTATTTTTATTGCGAAGAATGCAAGAACTAAATTTATAAAGGAGAAAAAATGGCAGTTCCAAAGCGAAGAGTTAGTAAAACTCGTGCGGCGAAAAGACGCACTCACTACAAAGTGACCCTTCCGATTCCCGTCAAAGATAAAGACGGAAGCTGGAAAATTCCGCATAGAATAAACAAAACTACGGGCGAATATTAATCCGATGATTTCCGTTGCTATAGACGCGATGGGCGGTGATTTCGGCTGCGAGCCGATAATAAACGGAGTCGTAGATGCGCTGCGAGAGCGTAAATTTAATGCGTTTTTGGTAGGCGACGAAGCGCAAATCAAGCCTTTTATTCCACAAGATCAAGGCTTTGAGAAATATATCACTTACGTAGCTGCAAGCGAAGTTTTCGAGATGAAAGAGGGCGCAACCGACGCTCTCAAACGCAAAGAAAGTAGCATCTTTAAAGCGGTCGATCTAGTAAAAGACGGTATATGCAAAGCCGTGGTATCCGCAGGACACAGCGGCGCTACGATGAGTCTTGCTA
>CAURFS010000210.1:0-3345 GCA_963523845.1 uncultured Campylobacter sp.
TACTAGCGTAGCGCGAATATGCGTTAAGATGCTCTGATAAAGCGGTAAAATTCTCTTCTTAGGCATTCGCTTAGGAATTTAACGGCGCGGATAAATTTTGTAAAATACTGCAGAATTTGCAAAATTCTATGTAAATTTCATGCGCCATCTCATCGCGTAATTTCTAATTTAGAATTCCGCTGCGATAAAATTTTATCTTTACGGAATTCCTTATTATTATTTTTTGCCTTGGGTATATGCGAGCTCGCACACGTCGCCCACGGCTTGGTGGCACGGGATCGCCGAGATCGAGTTATTAGGCGAGCCATCGATCACTTTGTCTGAATAAACCAAATAGATTAGCGAGCCCTGCACCGCGTCGTAAAGCCTAACTACGTGGGTCTTTTTGAAGATCAACGAGCTGCGTTTTTCAAAAATATCCTCTTTTTTCAGCTCCTCTTTAATGATGATTTTAGGCGCTGTCTGCACGCACGACACAGAGGCTTCGGAGCGGTCCTCCTCCACGCCGATGATCTCTTTGGCACCGCCTTTTTTGGCGTAAGAGACGTAGCAGGTCACGCCGTCGATCTTAGGATCTTTAACCGCGATAACTTCGATGCGATCGTCTTTGCCAAAAATTCTAAACGAAGTATTTACGCTACCTACGAGCTCGTAATCGCCCGCGCAAGCAAAAGCCGCTAAAATCGCTGCTAGAATAAATTTTTTCATAATCATCCTTTGGAATTTTAGCGGCGATTTTATCATTTATAATATAAATATTAAGCAAGTTTTTATAAAATACCGCGATTTAAATTTAAAGGAATTTTATGATCGAAGATATCTTTAGAGAATACGATATTCGCGGCATCGTGGGCGAGGAGCTAAACGAGCGCAGCGTAAAAGCGATCGGCTTCGCGCTTGGCAAACATATCGCAAATCTCGGGCTTGAGCGCGTTAGCGTGGGATACGACGCCCGTCTTAGCGCGGTTGAGCTTTTTGGCTATTTCGTAAGCGGGCTAAATTTTGCCGGACTGCGAGTTTATAATATCGGCTTGCTGCCGACGCCGTTGGGCTATTTTAGCGTATTTACGCATAAATTTGACGCAAACGTAATGATCACCGGCTCGCACAATCCCAAAAATTATAACGGCTTTAAGATCACGATCGGCACGGACAGCTTCTTTGGCGAGGATTTGAAACGCCTCGGCGCGCAGGTGCGAGAGCTGATGAGTTCAAATTTTGAAATTCCAACTGACACAAGCGCAGAGAGGTATGATATTTTAAGCGAGTATCTAGCATATTTTGAGAAGGAATTTGCGGCTCTTAAGGGCTTTGCTACGCCTTTTATAATTGACTGCGCAAACGGCGCGGCAGGCGTTACGACTACTAAAATCATCGAAAGGCTGGATCTAAACGCTAAAGTTTTGTTCCCGCAGCCCGACGGCAACTTCCCAAACCACCACCCAGACCCCAGCGAAGAGAAAAATTTAGCAGATCTCAAAGCTGCGATGAAGCAAGACGGCGTGAGCTTGGGCTTCGGCTTTGACGGAGATGCCGATAGGATCGCCGTGCTAACTCCGCGCCGTAATATCAAAGGCGACGAACTAGCCTGCCTGCTTGCTCTAAACATGCACCATCCGCGCATCCTAGGCGAGGTTAAATGCTCTCAAGCGATGTATGACACCATCGATAAGATCGGCAAAAGCTTCATGGGCAAGACCGGCCACAGCAATATCAAAAAGGCGATGAAGGAGCTCGGTATTGATCTTGCCGCGGAGGTTAGCGGGCATATTTATTTTAAAGAGCGATATTTCGGCTTTGATGATGGCGTATATGCGATGATGCGCGTGCTTGAGCTCGTAGCTAAAGGATATGATTTAGACGCCGAACTAGACAAGCTACCGCGAGTTTTTAGCACCGACGAGATAAAATTTAATACGAGTGAGGAGGCGAAATTTAAGATCATCGAAGCTCTTAAAGCTCAAATCCACGCAGGTATCGCGGAGCTGCCGCCCATCCGCGATATTATCGAGATCGACGGCATCAGAGTGCGATTTGATGATGGCTGGGCGCTCGTACGGGCAAGCAATACCACGCCCGTGATCGTAACCCGCTTCGAGGCCTGCAGCCCTGAGTTTCGCGACGAGATGCAGCGCGTATTTTTAGGTAAACTAGAAAATTTAAAGGACCAGAGATGAACGAATCTGAAAAGCAAGAGGTTGAGAAAAATATAAAAGAGCTTTTGGCTGCGAGAGCGGAATTTTTTAAATTCTTAGATGAGCGCGTGCCAAAGATCGCGGGTACTGACGTATTTGATTTCGAGCGTGCAGGTGCGGCTAGCTTGAAAGAAATTTACGCGAAATTTTACGGCTACGACTACGCTGCGCGCAAGCTGCTGCCATATTTATACCGCACTTATGGGCTAGACTTCGATGTCTGAGATCATCTTAGATCGCGCCGCTTATGCGCACAATCTAGCGCAAATCACCGCCAAAGTAGGTGGAGCGGAGCGAGTATTTTTGGTAGCCAAGGATAATTCATACGGCCATGGCTGCAGACTTTGCTGCGAGGAAGCGGCAAAGCTAGGCTTCGTACGCGCCGTAACGCGAAGTGCTGCGGAAGCTGCGCAGATTGCGGATCTATTTGATGAAATTTTAGTGCTCTCGCACATTCCGCGCGGGGACGAGGACGAGCGGTTTTGCTACGCGGTAAATGATCTGAGCTACTTCTCGCGTCTTAAACGAGGGCTTAAAATTTATATCGCTGCAGATACTGCTATGCACCGCAACGGCATCGCTGCGAACGAGCTAGATGAGGCGCTTAGGCTATGCAAGGCGGGCGGATTTAAGCTTCGTGGCTTTTTCACACACTTTCGCGCAAGCGACGAGCTAAGTGGAGATTTTTTCGCGCAGAGGCAAAATTTCATAGAATTTAAGCGTATCGCGGGACAAAAAGCCGCCGCCGCGGGCTTTGAAAATTTAAAATTTCATTCGAGCAACTCCGCAGCGATCGAGCGCAGAGCGGGCTTTGAGGATGAGTATGTGCGCGTAGGCATGGCGCAGTTCGGCTACGCGCAGTTTGACGAAAGTTTAGGCTTGCGTCCCGTGCTTAAGCTCTATGCCGATCTGATCAGCTCGCGCGTGCTAAAAAAGGGCCGGCGCGTCGGCTACGGCGCGAAATTTGAAGCGCCACGCGATATGAAGATCGGCACATACGATCTGGGCTACGCGGATGGGTTACTCCGCTACGACGGCGAGGGCGAGCTCGTGCTGCCAGGCGGCGAGAGGATGCTAGGCAAGATGTCGATGGATAGCTTCTGCGCAGAATTCGGCGGCGAGCGCATCTGCGTGCTGGACGACGCGCGGA
>CAURFS010000211.1:0-3288 GCA_963523845.1 uncultured Campylobacter sp.
GTATTCTCCGATATGAACGCCGTGTAAAGTGTGGACTATTTTTAGCCTTGAATTTAAAATTTTAAGCATCCGCGAATATATGCCCGCGCCCTTGCCGTGGGAATGGATTATTTTTATATCGTTATCTTTTATAAATTTATTCAGCTCAAGAAGCTTTTTTGCGCTAAATTTTCTATGCGGCAAGATAAATATGTCTTTAATCTTTTTTGACTCGCTCCACATATTATAATAGGGCTTATCTTTCGGACAAGCCAGAAAGATCTCCATATCGCTGGATAAATTATTTATAAGCAGATCGACGTGTTTTGGGCCACCGCCGTGATCGGCTCTAAGCGTGATAAATAAAATTTTCATTTTTCTTTCTTTAATGACGAACCGGCAAGCAATTCCTTAAGCCTGCCCAGCCACGTCATTTTTTCCAGATCAAGAGGTCTCCTCTCTTCTTTGTTTGAAATACAGCTCAAAAACTCCTCTTTAACTTCCGCGAAATGCACATAATCAGCCATATCTTTAATCTGAACCCACTCCACGCTAACAACCTATAATCCGCAAGCAAGATACTCATACAACTATAAAGGATTTATACTATTTACTAAATCAGGATAGTCCTTAACATTAAAAGGAATTATGCCTATCTGCGAATTATATAAAAACGCGGGAATTTTAGTGTATGGGATAGAGCCTAAAATATGCACGTTTTTTAGCTTTTTAAGTAAAGATAGATCTTTTTGCTCCGGACCTATTATAATAAAACTATAATTTGGCAAATTTTTAGCGCAGTAATGCACCAGGTCTACATCAAACCAATCATGTATTGCGCCTACGTAAATTAACCTAGGCTCAGGAATATCTTCAAGCTCCTGCGGCAAAGACCTGTCTGCCGTTTTAAAAAAATCTAGATCAATGCCATTTGGCACATATTTCATTTTAGATTTATCTTTTATTTGATCGTATTTTTCTTTTAAATTTTTCGCTGTATAAATGACTGCATCTACCTTGTTTGCGATATTTATCTCGGCATTAAACTGCGTGTCCGAAACCGCATTAAAGCCTTTTGAATAATCAGCTATCCTTAAAATAGATTTCTTATAAATTATAGCATCCAATAAAAAGCTAAATAATGGGCTATCGAACCACAATATATCAACTTCGCCAAAACCCCGCTCCTTTATAAAATTTAATAAATTTGGATACGTAAAATTTTGCCAATTGTTTAAAACAAAATTCGACGATAAAATCGGCTTATTTTGAGGCGTAAAAAAAGAATTTGGAACATAATAAAAAATACTGCCCGCGCTTTCGCCTCCTTTTTTATAAATTCTTTCCCGCTCTTTTAACTCATTGCTATTTGCAAAAATTTTATGTATCGGCGAGATGGGATTTGAGATAAAAAGCACCTCATATCCTAGCTTTTCAAACGCCCTGGCATAGTGATGGCTACCGACCTGAAACGGCGAAGTATAGTAATTTGCAACAGCCATTAAAACTTTTTTAGACATTTTTTATCAACTTCCCATACCCATTTGAATATAACTCAAATTTACTATAATAAAATTCCCTATTTTCCATATCGATAATCTCCAGCCCGTCCTCTTTTATCTCAAATTTTCTAATAATTTTTACGCCTTTATATTCTGCGGCGAGGCTTATAAAATTTTCTCCGAAATCCGCCACTTCGCATCTACACTCCGAAAACATTCCAAATAATCCGATTGCCCCCTCGCCCCAACTATTTTGCTCCAAATCACCGACTATCGGCGCATTATGAGCCTTGACGCTTCGAAATCCATTTCTCCTGCCGGGGATCGGCGTATAAAGATAGGTGCCGGGGTCCTTCGCTATGTCGCGGCCGTCTATCCACAGCTCGTAGCCCAGCTTGTCGTTGTGCGTATGTCCGCCGTGACCCCTTTGCCCAAGCGGCGCAGCGCAGATAGCGAGGTAAAATTTACTGGATTTGAAAATAAAAATTCCGCTGTCGGGATAAAATATATTTTTGATCTCTTGCGAATGTGGAATTTTAAATTCCATGCTTTTTCGGTGCGGCAATTCGCCGAATTTCACGCCCGAGGCGACCTGGCTTTTGTATGTTTTATCTCCTACTTGCAGCGTGCGTCCCGCAAGAGCTCTCATAAAACTCCTCTCAAAGCGCATATCGTTTTCAAATATCTCATCGTCAAAAATCCCGCCCATGCAGCTAATTAGCGTGGAGTGGTTTAAGATATTTTCGTCCCAAAACGGCTCGTTACCGCCCTCAAAGCCGCTTAAATTTAGATATTTTTGCGCGGCTTGTTCGTTGCTCAAAAACTCGCCATTTGGGCTAAATTTAAAAAATCTGCCGCTGTCGTTATCACCGAATTGCGGCACTTCGCCGTTTGTTTTTGTAATATCCACGGTAAACCTGCCGATTTTATACAACCTGTCTGCGAACCACTGCGGCAGCGCTATTTGTCCATCTAAAATTTTAAATTCCTGCTCCTCCGGCGACAAGAGCTTCGGTTTTTTGCGCCAAAGCTTTGCGTCGTAATTTTTTAGCGATGAAATTTTTTCGTTTTTTAGACCCAGTATCAGAGCCGTGGCATACACCATCAGCTCGCCGCTTAGGCGGTGATAACTCGTAGAGCTCTCAAAATTTCCGCCGTCTTCGTAAAATTCCTTTTTCATTTCGCGGGTGATCTCTTGCACGGCAAACGCCAGCCACGCGCCTATCTCACCGCCGCCGTTCAAATATGCACACGCATACAGAAGACCCACAATGTCGCTTAGATAGTGATTTGACGTTAGTTGAGGTGAATACTCTAGATTATTTACAATATGGAGAGCGTGCTCGTAGACGCTATTTGAAAAGGTCTGCTTGAAATTTTGATCTAAAATTCCGCCCGCGTCCATCTGGCAAAACATATCGTAAGCCGCCAGCATATTGGCGACCCTGATGCCCACGTCCATCGTGCAGGTCCAATTTACGCCCATTCTAGGCGGATTGTTGCGGATAAAATCTAAAATTTGGTTTTTAAATTCCTTTAAATTTCGCTCTTGCAAATTTGGATCCGCCATCGCAAAAATAGCAAGCTGCGGCAGATGCTGCAACCTCGCAAGCTCCCACGGCACCTTTATATCGCTGCCGGGCTTATGGGCTATGCGCTGATCTTTGTACCACCTTTTCTCGCTCCTCCGAAAGCCGATTTTGAAATCCTTTTGCCAATCGCTCGGCTCGTAGCCTTCAGGCGCACTCGCGGACGCCGCGACATTCATATCGTATTTGTATCCCTCAAGCCCGAGTGCCGCGCTATC
>CAURFS010000212.1:0-3285 GCA_963523845.1 uncultured Campylobacter sp.
GGTCAAGGCTTTAGTCGATGACGCGCTAG
Organism: uncultured Campylobacter sp.; assembly: GCA_963523845.1. Classification (GTDB taxonomy): domain Bacteria; phylum Campylobacterota; class Campylobacteria; order Campylobacterales; family Campylobacteraceae; genus Campylobacter_B. Next base: position 30 of record CAURFS010000212.1, read on the forward strand.
ATCAATACGGCAAAATTCCTGAAACCAAAGCCAAGGCAGACGCCGCGGTAAAAGCCGGCGATATGAATGGTGCGATACTTTGGGAAGGTCAAGTTTGGCAGTATTTAGTAAAAACCGCAGATGTCGGACTTCGCGCTAAAAACAACCTGATCCGCGAGCTCTCCACTCCTATGAGCGAGGCTGCATCTAACGGCGAGAAGGCCTACCTACGCGGAGGCTGCAACGGCTGCCACGTCATCGGTCAAGTAAGCTCGGGTCCTGATCTAACGGGCGTCCTACTTCGCCACGAAAACGGCGAGAAGTGGGTAGCCGATTTCATCAAAGACCCTGCTAAATTCTACGAAGACGACTACGTTAAGGCAATGATAAATTACTTCAACCTTCGCATGCCAAATCAGCATATGAAAGACGAAGAGATCAAAGATATCATCGAATACCTAAAATGGGTCGATGAGAACGCGGGTCTTAATTAGCCCCACTCTCCCCCGCAAGGGGGAGAATTTAAAGGAGATGAAATGCCAAAATATAAAATTTACGCGATTTTAGCGCTGCTTATTATGACGGTCGCTTTTACCATCCCTACGCTCGGATTTTTCAAAGTCCAAGGCAAAATCGTATCGGGGCAGGTTAGCAGCGTCTCGCAGCTGCCCGCATACTCCGCACCGATATGGAATTTTTATACGAAAGCATCGTATAAAAATCATCTAATTCCTAGTGATGTTAAAAACGATCTAGGCGCGATGCTAGAGCATAAATTTGAAGTGGGAGTTCCTAGCATACCGGTGTGGAAAATTTCACTCGAAGCGCCGAACTATCCAAAAGAGGCTTTCCCCGATGGAATTCCACTTTACGTCCACGTTGACGGCTTTAGCGGCGATGTCGGCGAGATGAATACCCTAAACCACTATATCGGAATGTATCCCGTCTGGCGCGGCGGCACGCTCGAGCACTCGCTATCGCCGTATTATCTCATAATCGCGACGATAGGAATGCTTGCGTTTTTGTACTATGACGGCAAGGGGCAGACCCTGCTTATGATCCTACCGATTATTGCGCCGCTTATCTTCATCGGCTGCTACGTGGGTTGGCTGTATTGGTTCGGACACAACCTGCAAGACTGGGGCGCGTTTAAAATAAAGCCTTTCATGCCTACGGCGTTTGGCGACGGCAGTGTGGCGCATTTTACTACCCATTCATATCCGGCTCTTGGCTTTTGGCTGATGCTAGCCCTATCACTGCTATCGGCGTTAGCTCTACTATCTAAGAAAAAATTCCTACGAGAGCATAGATGAGGCTTTTGCTTCTAGCATTCTCGCTCGCGCTAAGCTTAGGCGCGGGCGAGCTTCAAGACGCGATCGATAGCGCAAAAGCGGGCGATATTATCGAACTAGCCGCAGGCGAGTACCACGGCAATATTTTAATCGATAAACCCCTTACTATCGATGGACTAGACCGTTCTGCCGTGATCATAGGCGATCGCAACGGAACGGTGATCCGCGTCCGCTCTCCGCATGTTACAATCAAGAATTTAACAATTCAAAACGGAGGCTTCGAGCATCTTAGCGAGGATGCAGGGATCAACGTAAGCGACGTAAACAGCGTAATCATAAAAAATAATCTCATCAAAGACGTGCTCTACGGCGTCGTGCTAAGCAAGGCAAACGACGTAACGATCGAGGGCAACGAAATTTCAAGCAATACCTACCGCACGAGTTTCAAAGGCGACGGCATCAAGCTTTGGTATTCCAATGCCAATAAAATTTTAAATAACGACGTCCACAACGTCCGCGACACCGTTTTTTACTTCTCTAACGGCAATCTCGTCGCAGGCAATAAAGGCCATAGCTGTCGCTATTCTCTGCACTTTATGAACTCCGGGCATAACATCGTGGAGGATAACTACTACGACGGCAATAGCGTGGGATTATTTTTTATGTTTTCAAGCGATAATATCGCCAGACGTAACGTCGTGCGCAATGCAGACGGCGCTTACGGCGTAGGCATCGGTATGAAGGATAGCTCAAATTTCAGGGTTACGGATAATAAAGTCGTTTACAACGCCCGCGGATTTTATCTGGATCAATCCCCCTATCAGCCGGGCTCACTTAACGTTTTTGAAAACAATGATATTGAATACAACAGCATCGGCGTGCAATTCCACGCCACGCAGCTAAAAAGCGTATTTAAAAACAATAAATTTAAAGGCAATATGGAGATCGTGCTAAACGATACGCCTCAATCCAAGCTCTTGCAAAACGAATGGAGTGGCAACTACTTCGACGATTACGACGGATTTGACCGCGACGGCGACGGCTACGGCGACGTTAGCTACAGCTCATACGCCTACGCGGATAGGCTTTGGGCGTATAAACCTAATGTGCGGTTTTTTTACGGCTCCAGCGGGATCGCGCTTTTAAATTTCATCTCCAAGCTAGCTCCGTTTTCAGAGCCTGAGCTACTGCTAAAAGATCCAAAACCTAGGATGAAGCAATGATAAAGAATAGACGCGAAGCGATAAAACTACTCGGCGGAGCGCTTGGGACGCTAGGGACAGCGAGCTTATTTGCGGATGAGAATTCCACAAATTCCGTAAATTTTACGGGCGGCGAAGCGCAGAATTCCGTAAATTCTGCGGGGCAAAATTCCGCGCCGAATTCCATAAAACAAAATTCTAACGGGGATTCCGCCTCTTTATATCTGCGCCCGCCCGGAGCGCTAGCGGAACGAGGCTTCCGCTCTAGCTGTATCAAGTGCGGTCAATGCGTGCAGGTCTGCCCCTATCACAGCATCTATCTGCTCGATATTACCCATCTTTTTGACATCGGCACGCCCGTCATCGACGCCAAAGAGCGAGGCTGTTATCTTTGCGGCGCGCTTCCTTGCGTGCTCGCCTGTCCAAGCGGCGCGCTCAGCCACGAGACGAACGAGCCTAAAAAGGTTGCGATGGGTATCGCCGTGATTGAAAATTTAGACGCCTGTTTGGCGTATCGCGGACAGGTTTTAAAATCTAGCGATCTGCGCCTAAAGCCCGCCAAGACCGAGCAAGAGCGCGAGCTAAACTCAGCGCTAGCGGCGAAAGAGGGCAAGCCCTGCGATCTGTGCGCGTCGCTGTGCCCTTACCCGCAGCCGCTTGAAGCTATTGCTATGATAAAGGCGAATGAACATTTCGCTCCGCAGATCCGTAGCGCGTGCGTCGGCTGTGGCGCGTGCGCAGAGCTCTGCCCGGCGCGTATCAGCGAGATAATCCCGCGGGCGG
>CAURFS010000213.1:0-3267 GCA_963523845.1 uncultured Campylobacter sp.
TGTAATCTGCGTGCTTACGTGCTCTAAGTGATCGCAGCCCGCGCACAACGAAGAGAGGATCGTCGAATCTGAAATCGGAGAGCACTGATCTCCGAATATCGCTCCCGTAAGCACCGCGCTGATATTTACACACATGAAAACGTGAAATTCCTCGCCGCTAAGTCCGTATTTTTGCCCCACGGCGTGCGCTAACGGTACGGCCAGAGGAGTTACGATGCCCATCGTACCGAAGCTCGTACCCGTTGAAAATGAGATAAACGAGCTAAGCACGAAGATCACGATCGCAAGAGCAAAGCGCGGCGTAGCGTCGCTTAGAAGCTCGACTAGGTAGCGCGAAGTGCCGAGCTCTTTGATAACCGAGCTAAGCGACCAAGCAAAAAGCAGGATTATGACGGTGTTTAGCATGCTTTTCCAGCCGCCAACCCAGACCTCGATCGCCTCTTTGACGCCGTAAATTTTTTGCGCGATGCCTAAAACGACGGCGATGATCGATGAAAAGAGCGCGGATTGAAACAGCACGACCGAGGCGTCCGCCGCGCTAAATGCAGTACGGATCGAAGTAAAGCTAAGAGGAGCTGCCTTGACCGCCTCCAAAGCCTCCCCCTCCAGCGAGCTGTAGCCGTTGAGATAAAAGCCGATGACGGAAAGGACGATCATCGCTCCTAGCGGGATTATCGCGTTTAGCTTGCGAAGTGCGACGCCCTCTTTGGGTACAAAAATTTGATCCTCTAAATTTTTGATCTTAAAATCCGCAGCCCCGCTCTTTCCGCCGCGAGATGCGATCTCTGCGCGATACATCGAGCCAAACTCCCTGCTCATCACGGCGGTTGCGACTACGAAAAAGATCATGAAAATGTTATAAAATCTATACGGGATCGTCTCAACGAAGACGGTGAAGGCATTTATGTTTTCTATGCCGATCTGCGAGTAGGCCTCTTTGATCGCCGAAATTTCGACTCCGACCCACGTGGAGATGACCGCGATGCCGGTGATCGGCGCGGCGGTCGCGTCGATGATGAAGGCGAATTTCGCGCGCGAAATTTTAAATTTATCCATCAGAGGGCGCATGATAGGGCCCACGATTAGGGCGTTTGCGTAATCGTCGAAAAATATCACGATACCCATCAGCCAGGTGTAAATTTGACCCAAAACCGGAGTGTCCGCGTGCTTGCTAAGCCAGAGCGCAAGCGCCTTCGTGCCGCCGCTTTTGGTAACCAGAGCGATGAGCCCGCCGATACACATAACCTGAAGCAAAATGCCCGCATTCCACGTATCAGCCATCGATTTTACCATGCGCGAGCACAGATCGGTAAAAGCGAAAAGCGCCGAAGCCGCGATGCTGTGATCTACCATACCGACGAGAAAAGTCCCGCTTAGCACGCCTAAAAATAGCGATAAAATCACGTCTTTGGTGATAAAAGCAAGCACGATCGCCGCAACCGGCGGGATAAGCGTCAGCACGCCGTAAAGCTCGCTGTTTCGCACGGCGGGCTCCACGTCCGCAAGCGCCAGCGCGGGCAGTAAAATCGCCGAAAAGATAAAAAGATTTTTTGCCATTTTAATCCTTGATGATTGATAAAATTTTAAAATTTAGCCCCCGATCGGGGGTTAAATTTTAAAATTCTGCGCGCCTTGCAGCAATTATTCGTATTCACGCGCTTTCTTTTACGGCGATTTTTGAGCGCCTTAATCGCGCAGCAAGCTCTGCTATTTTACTGCGTTTGCAATTTTGCGAACGCATTTTTAAGTAACTTGTCGCGCAATAAAATCTCTCCGGTGCAAAATACCGCGCGCGGCGTAATCAAAAGCATTTTATAAACGCGTATTAAATTCTATTTAACATAGCAAAAGCTTCAAATCAAGGTAAAATTCCACAATGATGCAACGCTTACTTTGTCGCAAAAGCGATAAATTTCTCGCGCAAAATTTGACGAAATCCCGCTCTTGATAGCAAACCAAAATCCCTCGGCAAAAATTTTATCGCGCATAAACGCACAAATATCGCCATTTTTAAAGCTCGTCTGCGCGTTTATAAAATTTCAGTGCATGCAACCTGCGCAAGCAAAGCGATAAAATTTTAAAGCGTTAAATTCTACCAACTCGCGCTCGAAAAATCCGCTAAATTTATAGAATTTACAAAGTGACAAAACTCTTAAATTTAAAGCTCATAAGGCTTTTGCAAACCCAAAACGCTGCAAGCCTAAAACTATACGACGAAGCGGCGAGCGACCCTTTAAATCAAGCCCGCTAATTTTCACGCTCAGGTGCATCTTGCGGATCGCTCGTAAAATCATCGCTTGCTTGCGTAGGACTTAATCCAAGCGAGCGCAAATAGCTTTGCGTAGCTGCTTCGCCACCCGCAAGCGCATAGTCTAGTGCATTTAGCCCCGACTCATCGACTGCTTTTTCGTTTGCGCCCGATTTTACGAGCAATTCAACGATCTGCTTGGTACTTTTTTGCGCCGCAAACATCAGCAGTGTCTTACCCGCGCCCGAACGTTCACAGCCGTCGCTACGCTCGCCTAGCGACGCTAGAGCCTGAGCTTCAGCGCTGCCGATCTGGCGGACATTTACGCTAGCGTGCGAGTAGATTAGCAACTTTACGAGCTCATAATTTTTTGCCGCGGCGGCGAAAAATATCGGAGTTTGCCCGAGCGAGTTTTTATAGCCAACCAAGGCGCCTTTAGAGATCATAAATTTAGCACTTTGAACATTATTCATCGCATAAAATAGCGAGTTTTCCTCACCCGCATTCACCTGCGCGCCTCGCTCGATCAAAGCGCCGCTAAAGCGCTCGTCATATCCTAGCAAAAGTGCCAGATCCAGGGCATTATCAAGCTCGTAAATCGCAAAATCCTTGCTAAAAAGTAGCGTACGAAACTCATCTGCACCTACTCCGCCTTTTAGCGCCAGCTCAAGCTCACCGTAATCCCCTGCCTTGCGATCCTTTGCGGCGTATGCGATAAATTCCGCTATAACAGCGCTTGCCAGCTCATCGGCGTCGTTTTTGTTGAATTTAGCGGTGAAATAATCTCTTAGCGCCTCCCTGGCTGCCGGGATCTCGCCCATAAAATTGCCATAAGCGATGAAATTTCCAATCTTGCGCTCGGAGTAAAATTCTAAGGCTTCAAGCGATTTTTCGCTAATTTGCGCGTAGTTTTTCTCTTTAGCATAGCTCAAAAAGCCCTCGCCATCCATCCCCAAAAAAGCCAAGGTTCGCTCAAGCCTTATTTCGTTCAGCAAGGATTCGTTACAGACACAATAGAT
>CAURFS010000214.1:0-3261 GCA_963523845.1 uncultured Campylobacter sp.
ATAAATAAAAAGCAACATACATAGTAGTCATTTATGCTCCTCATAAATTTACAAACTCACCGAACCTTTATAATTACCCATTAACGGCTAAATTTTAAATTATGAGATTATGCTATCTCTACCGATATTTGAGCGTCGATTTTGCCGCCATTTTCTTTTAAAATTTCAGGAAATCCCAATTTTATAATCTGCTCTTCGGAGAGGCTATAAGAATAGTGGATATTTGACTCTATGCTCAGCGGAGCGACTATTTTCGCAACTTCGCTAAAAGGCAGCTTAACGTCCAATAGCGCTAAGTAAAAAGCTTCCGTATCGCTATCAAAGACATTTATATAGCAGCCTTTTATATTTTTATCGCCGCTATTTGGAGCCTTGATTATTCTTTCATGGACAGCAGTGGATTCGAAGAAGTATGAAAAACCGGGCTTAACCATATCAATGCATCCAAAAGATCTCATCTGCTCTATGTTTAAGCTATAGCAATATACATAGTAGGGATCGTCTTCATCTGATTTTACGATCGGTTTTATATCTTCTAAATCAAGATCTATTTGCCGCGAATCGGCATAGCTCTCATCGATACCAAAAGATGTTATTTCATAATATGTCTTATAATACATATCGCGTATATGAAATTTAATCCGCTTATCTCTTAAAAGCTTTGGATCTATTTTTATACCGAGTTTTTCCGCGTCCGATTTCGCAATCGATTCGGGCTCGAATATAAATTCTTTTCCAAAACGACCGCTTTGCCCTTTTGGAATTTTAAGTCCATAGAGTTCCCGTCCATCTCTTACCGGAAAAAGATAACGGAAAATACCTTTTACGCTTTTCATTTTTGAATCCTTCTTGTTTTATTTGCCTTTTCAACGTGCTTTAAATTTACGCTATGCTCACTTGGATACTTGGCGCGTATTGAATTTTAAAATCCGCGCCAAGTATCTTTCGCCCGGCGGCTAGTACTTTCTTTTTACTATGTCGTCCTTCTTTACGAAATACTCTTTTTGACCGCAAGGATAGTAAATTTTACACCACTTATCGTTGCAGCTTTCGATAGGAACGACGCCAAATATTCCTTTTCTAACATCTACTATCGTAAAATTTCCATCTTTTATTATATATATCGGAGCTTTCAAACCATTTCTACTCTTTAATTCATAAAGTTTTTCGACGTCTATAGGATAATCGCTAAAAAATGTTTCGCAGCTACTGACATAGCCACCCCCGTTCCCATAAGTAATAAAATGGTTGGTCAACAAAAGATCCTTGCAGCCGCTAAATATTGCCATCCAAATTATGGCTAATGCTAATGTCAAAATTTTCATCTTATTTTTGCTCCTTTATCGGAATTCTATTTATAACGCCTTATGATATTCCCGTGCGGATATGCTTAAATTTTAATTTATACCTTAAGGCAGTGCCTCATCTTTTATACGGTATTATATCGCTCTTTTTTACAAATACTTTTATGTTGCTGCACTTTTCAACGACCTCGCACCACTTATCATCGCAGTGGCTAATTACAAATATAGGATAATCGGGTCTTGCCAAAACATCATTTTCATTTTTAGATGCATAGGTTCTATATTCTCCCTCATAAAAGTAAGCATATTTATGCCTATCCTTAAACCAATACATATTCTTTTGAGCGGATTTATCATCGGCGCCGGCGCATTTGGCGGCATATTTCATAAAATACGGCTCACACCCGCAAAAGAATAATAACAATATAAAAGATATAAAATATTTCACAACTCTCCTTTTAAGTATAAAATTAATATCATTTTTCTATATCGTCCTTCTTTACAAAATACTCTTTTTGACCGCAAGGATAGTAAATTTTACACCATTCGCCTTTGCAGGATTGGATAGGGATGACTATCTCATCATAATAAGCAAATTCCTCTTTATCTTCATAGAAAATTTTACGAATAACGCCATCTTTAAATCTATATATAATTTTTTGATCTATTTTTTCGCCGCATTCGCCGTAAAAGGCACCGTCTACGTGTTTTGCAAAAGTGATTTTATGCCCTAAAATCGTAGGGCTGCACCCATATAGGCATAACGCGACAAAAGATATAACAAAATTTCTCATTTATTCTCCTTATTAAATCTATTTATAATATCATTATATGGATAAACATGATTGATATAAAATGGATTATGTTCTATATATGTTTGATTTTGTTGCACTTTCATCTCTACACCATTTATAACATTGCTCCAAAATGTCGGCATAATAATAGCACTAGGATGACTCACTAGATCATATTCATAGTTATAGGTATTTTCTCCAAATTGGATATTGAATGGCGTTCCTGCGTATATAGTCTTTTTGGGATGCTTATCGAAATTTTCTAACCCAGAATTTAAAATTGCACTTCCTTGAGAGTGCCCTATGACTACATCGTCATTTTTTATCTTATGCCCTACCTGTTTCGCAATTCCTGTAGTAAATGGTAGCATATCTACCAGACTTTCTAAAAGATCGGGCAAGAATCCCCTACTTGGATTATATAAGACCTTATAATCTTCGCCTACCATATAAAGAGCCTGCTCTTTTGCATTATCTTCATCCGTCAAAATTCCATTAACAAAAGCCCTCTTTGATTTTGGATTACCTAGTATCTTAAATTTGGGATCACCAGTTGCTATCGCCCCTATGTTGGCTAACAAACCTCCGTTGTTATCTTCACTAGGGATTAAACCTAAAGAGTAGGTGCCTAAGAAATTTAGCCCTTTTGCAATGGTTCTTTCAAAAGCGTTTTTTGAATTCTTACTCGGCATATGGTTTGACAACGCATCCGTAAGGAGTAGAAGCTCTTTTTTGATTTGATCTCTTCCGTCCTGGCTAAAAAATCTATGATCTATATCAGCCTTTGCGGATGAGTACAAATTACTATTTACGATATCTTTTTGTATTTTAGCCGTATCTCTATTTAGTCTGCTTAGTTCATCCGAGCCAGCTTCATTATTGATTATTAGATTACCGCGTCCTACAGTAGCTAAAGTTTTATCTAAGCGTACCGAATGCGACCTGCTTAGCGATATGCTTGATGAGCTGAAATTTTTGCTATCTTCCTTGGCTACCTTTTCTTTTATAGACTTAATCGTATTTTGAATATGCTCGGCGCTTAAGTCGTCTTGTTTTAATCTAGCACTCTCTTTACTTTCAGCGTTCTTGCTCTCTTTAGCTTGGGTACCGTTCTCTTTGCTTTCGCTTCCCTGTTGCGGATCTTTAAAAGCATAATTTGCCCC
>CAURFS010000215.1:0-3244 GCA_963523845.1 uncultured Campylobacter sp.
CATCGCAAGCAGCGCGCGGAAATCCACCTCGCAGCCCGCCAAAAACATAAGGTAGCAAAAGCCGATCTGCGCGGCTAGATCGAAGGTCGCGCTTGGTGGCAAAAGCCCTAAATTTGCAGCTATGATGCCAAGCATGATCTCCATAGGCGAGAGCGGAATTCTAGCTAAGCTAGCCAAAAATGGCGAAGCAAAGATCAAAAACGATAGCGCGATTAGGACGTAAATTTCATTCATACGCTTTGGCCTCGCACCCTTTTAGATTTTCTCCGCGCTGTTTTAGAATTTTTTCGCATCTTTCTAGCATTTTCTCTGGCTGCCCAGGGGCTTTTCGTATCATTTCAAGACTTCCTTTCGGTCGCTTTATAGTTCTTTGCGCTGTGAATGAAGACTAGATGCACGCAATTTTCGCTCTTGCACCACAACACAGGCAAACCGAAAAGCCGCTTTTTGCGCCCGCAAACCTCGTCCGGATTTAACACGAGCGCGCCGTAAATTTAAATTTTGCGCCGCTAAAGTGTTTTGATTCACTGCCATGTAGCAATAACCCACCGCCGCACATTGCCGATACGCCACCGTAGCGTTTTTATCTATCGATACATCGCGCCAATCCATCGCCGAGGTGTTTTGATTTCTCATCGCGCTATTTTGGTGCGCCGATGTGCCGTTTTTTGATATGCCCCGTTTATCGGCAAGTCCTTTCGATTCGCCGTTGCCATATCGTTGGTAATCCATCGATGTGACATAGCGATCCGCTACCGCAGCGAAAAAACTGGTGCGGTCGTAAATTTTAATATATCTGAGTGGCGTTTTGCAGCCTTCTCTCGCGGAGTTTGGCGGTAGGACGAAATTTTGCGATGAGGCGGAGTTTTGCGAGGAGGTAAAATTCTGAGGCAGCACGGAATTTGGAAGTGAAGCGGATTTTGCGCTCGGCGCCGTGAGAATCGCACTTTTATATGTCGCCGCAAAGTTTAAATCCTGCGTGGCTTGAGCTGCGGAATTAGAATTTTGAACGGAATTCCCGCTGAGATTTTGGATAGAATTCTTATCGCTGCGTAGCGCAGATTTTAGATTGGGTGCGGCGAAGCTCGGAGAGAAATTTTTGCTCTTGATAAGAGCGCCTGGAATTTGATTAAGGATTGCGGGCGCAGAATTTTCGCTTTGACTTCGGTCGGAATTTTTGCCGCAATAAAGGGTAAAATTTTGTGCGTCGTAGCTCGAACTTATCGTAATAAAGCCCCGATACGCCGCCGTCAGGTAATTTTTATCTACGACGGGATTTACAGCCCCTATTTTTGTGACGGGGCTTTGATATGCCACGCCGCTTGCGACTCGTATCGGCGTAGAATTTCGCGTAGCGCCCGAGTACAGGTTTATGTCTAAATCTGCGGCGGAGAAATTTGATTTAGAATTTCGGACGGAATTTTTGCCTTCGCCGTTTGCGTCCGAGCCTGAACTTACAGTCAAATTTAAGCTCACGCTCAGTGCGGTTAAATTTATTACGTGATCCGCTACTTTAGAATTTGCAACTAAAATTTCCCCGCGATCTGCTTCGCAGCTTAAGCCTAAATTTGCGCTGCGATTTGCTTCGTCGCTTAAGCTTAAATTTTTAGCTAGGCTCGCGCCGGAATTTCTGCGAGAATCTACCGCGCGATCCGCACCCGCACCTAAATTCGCGTCTAAATTTAATCCGTCTGCTTCATTTTGCGCTGCGGGCTCCTCGTCAAAGAGATAAAACTGATGGTGCATTATTTTTAGTCGCAGCCCGGCAAACTCCGTGCAGAAGGGCTCACCCCGTAGGTCGAACTCATTTTTAAACTCGGTAAGCGCTTCGTCGTTGTTCCCTAAAACCGCGAAGTAGGGCTTGCTGCTTCGTCGCAAAAGCCGCAGCGTCTCGCTCGCGACGATGCCCTCTGCATACACGAGCAGATCCGCTCCGCGCGCGAGCAGCCACTCTATGGCGCTGGCAGCGACCTCCGTTTCAGGGTGGGAGTCCGAGATGACGCCTATTATCAATCGATCTCTTCTTTAAGCTTGCACTGCGGGCACTCGGCGAAGTTGCCTTTTTTCAGCTCTTTTCGGAGCATGTATGAGTTGCCGCACTGCGGGCACGCGCGCGCAATCGGCGCGTAGTTGCTCACAAAGCCGCATTTTGGGTAGTTCGTGCAGCCGTAGAATTTGCCGCGTCTGGAGAAGCGCTCGACGATCTCGCCCGTGCCGCAGCTCGGGCACTTAACGCCCGTGGAGAGCAGCGGCTTTTTCTCCTTTGCCACGCCTTCGATTTTGCGCGAGTATTTACACTTCGGATAGCCCTCGCAAGCGATAAACTCGCCGTATCTGCCTTTGCGCTTGATCAAATTTTTACCGCACTGCGGGCATTTTTCATCTAGCACTTCGGGCGCCGCCTTCTCCTCGCTCGTCCCCTCGGCGCTGGCGTCTGCGTTGCGGGAGTATTTGCACTTCGGATAGTTCGAGCAAGCGATGAACTCGCCGAATCTGCCCTGGCGCTTAAGTAGCTCGCCGCCGCAGTTCGGGCATGCTTCGCCGATCTTTTCGGCTAGCTTTTGGCTTGCGATCGACGTTTTTCCTTTGGCGATCTCGTCCATAAAAGGGTAGTAGAAATCCGCCAAAATTTGCTGCCAGTCCGCTTTGTTTTCGGCGATATCGTCGAGTTTTTCTTCCATTTTGGAGGTAAACTCGCTATCGACGATATTTTTAAAATTTTGCTCCAGCATCTCGGTGATCTTAAAGGCGATCTCGCTCGGCACCAGGTGCTTTTGCTCGATATTTACGTAGTTGCGCGCCGTAAGCAGCGAGATGGTAGGTGCATAGGTCGAGGGCCTGCCGATGCCGAGGCTTTCGAGCTTTTTGATGAGGCTTGCTTCCGAATAGCGCGCCGCCGGCTCGGTAAAGTGCTGCTGCGAGCTTAGGCTTTGTAGGCTCATCGCGTCGCCCGCGCTAAGGCTCGGTAAAATTTTATCCTTATCCAGATCGCCGTAAGCTTTGTAAAATCCGTCAAATTCCACCTTGCGCCCGCTGATCTTAAACGCGCCCGCTTCGCCGCGCACGATGATCGTTTGGATCTGCGAGACGCTAGGGCTCATCTGCGAGGCTACGAAGCGGTTGTAGATGAGAGCGTAAAGGCGGTATTCGTCGCGAGGCAGGATTTTTTGCGCGAGCTCGGGAGTAAGCTTTAGATCGGTAGGACGTATCGCTTCGTGCGCCTCCTGCGCGCCTTTACTTTTGG
>CAURFS010000216.1:0-3227 GCA_963523845.1 uncultured Campylobacter sp.
GCAAATTCCGTCTGCCGCGACTTTTGGGCGAAATTTTAAAATTTTGAAGTCTAAATTTGGACAAAGTACCGCCAAAGCGCGCCGCGTCGTCCTAAATTTAGAGCTCGGAAGCAGACGGCAGCACCCAAAAACGCCATCTTACTCGGACTTAAACGGCGCAAAGTCCACTCCCGTCGCGTCCAAAACCGCTCGCGAATAAAAATAGAGGCTGTAAAATAGCTCATCGTCGTAAAAATGCTCCTCCCAGCGCTCCTCGTCATTCTCGTCGCTCTGCGGCCACAGATATTTTTCCGCAAGCATATCCGAAAAGCTCGCCAGCGGCGCTGCGTGCGAGATCTTATCGGCATCATCGCAAATCTCAAGCATAAACGCAAAAAATCCGCCGAGCCGAGCCGCGATAAAGCCTGCCGCTTCGTTTTCGCCGTTTTCGTTTTTTCCGTTTATCTCCGTAGCGGCGTTTTGATTATTTTTATTCGCGTTTTTGCCCGCAGCCGCCCGCGCCTGCGTAAAGATGCGCGCCAAAAACAGCAGCGCAAAAGGGGTTGCGTGCCAAAACGTGCTTTGATGCTCTATCTCTTTAAAAATCTTGCTAAGCGCGTCCTGAAGGGCTTTAATATCAAATTTCTCCAGCTCGCTCGCATCCAAGCTCTTATCCGCCGCGCTCGTTTTAAATTTACTCGCCTGGCTCGCTTTAAATTTTATCGCCGCGTTATCCGCACTTTTAGATTCTGTCTCGCCACACTTCGCCGTATCCGTTTTAAGCTCCGTCTCTCCACCCGCTTTAAATTTCGCCGCCTCGTTATCCGCCTTTTTAAATTTAGACTCGCTCGTTTGCGCTAAATTTACGGAATTTTGCGCCGCGCCGCATCTTGCTGCATCCGTAGAATTTTGCCAGCAACCGAGCTTGCTTTTTAAATTTTGCCCTGCGTCGGGCTCACTTTTTAAATTTTGCTCGCCACCCGAACTGCGCGCCGCATCACAAGCTTCGATTGCCCGCGCGAGTTTCTCAAAAATTTTGGGAAACTCGCTTGCCCTGCCGTAAGCGGTCGTGAGCCTGCTCCACGGCACGTCCTGCACTTTTAAATTTGCAATATATTTCAAATTTTGCTCATTCATCCACGCTCCTTGCAAATATTTTTAAATTTAAGCTCCGCGAGCCGCTAAAATCTGCGCTCTCGGTTCAAATTTAGCCTCTTTCGCACGCAAATTTAAACCGAGCTCAGGCGCAAATTCTACCTCGTAAGCTCCCTGCTATGCTCGATTAGATCCTCGATCTGCTCGCGCGGCACCGCATCAAGGCAGACGCTGATCCAGTGCTTTTTATTCATATGATAGGCTGCAAAAATTCCTTTTCCATCCCGCAAAATTGCCGCCAAATCGGGCGAAACTTTTAAATTTATCACGTCGCTTGAGCCAGGAAGTGCACGACCGAGCTTTTCGTTTGCAAGCCCGCGCATCAAAAGCGCAAACCACTTGCGCTTCCCTCCTGCGTGACGAAAAACCGCAAAATTCGGATATCCATCCCACAGATACTCGCCATCCGCGCCGTAGCGCTGCTTCATTAGTTTTAGGACGCTGCTGAAGTTCATTCTCGTTCCTTAATATCGATCTTTTCTTTGCGCAATCGCGCCAGCCACTCATCCAGCGTCTTTTCAAAGCCAATCCCCTTGCTTTCGTAAAATTTCGCCGCCTCACTCATATAGGCCTGCTCGACCCAGCCGCCGAAGTCGTGCGGGTATTTGTAGTCTGCGATCTGCTTGTCCGAATTGATGAGATAGCGCGGCGTGGGCAGCGGCGCAGCGGAGCGGACGAACTTCAAAGCGGCGTTGATGCCCAAATACGCGGCGTTTGATTTGGGGCTGTGCGCCAGATAGATCGCGCATTGCCCTAAAATAATGCGAGCTTCGGGATAGCCAATCTTGCTGACGGCGCTTAGCGTGCTAACCGCGATATTTAGGGCGTTTGGATTGGCGTTGCCGATATCCTCGCTAGCTAGGATCACCATCCTGCGTGCGATGAAATCCGCGCTCTCGCCCGCATCTATCAGCCTCGCGACATAATACAGCGCGGCGTCGACGTCGCTGCCGCGCAGGCTTTTTATCATCGCGCTGGCAAGCTCGTAATGCAGATCGTCGCTGCTAACGCCCGCAGCCACGGCATTTACACGCAGCGTGCGAAGCGTATCCAGCGTAATGGCGCTGTCTGCCAAAAGCGCAAATTCCAGCAAATTTAACATGCTCCTTGCATCGCCGCTGCTGGAGTTTAGCAGGTATGTTCGCGCCTCCTCGTCCATCTCAAAGCCGATCTCGCCCTGTACGCGCGCCAAAAGCGCTTCCAAATCCTCATAGCTAAGCGGTTCGAACTCAAAGATCATCGAGCGCGAGCGGATGCCGCTGCTTAGCACGAACTGCGGATTTTCCGTCGTCGCGCCGATAATAATCGCGGCGTAGTTTTCCATCGGGATTAGCAGTACCTCCTGCTGCGTCTTGCTGAGGCGGTGGATCTCGTCGATAAAAATGAGCGGCTTGATGAGCGAGCCGGCGTGCGAGGATAGAATTTTGCGGATATCCTCGACCTTCAGGCTCGTGGCGTCAAGCTCGTAAAAATCGTAGTTCAGCTCGCTTGCGATCACGCGCGCCATCGTCGTTTTGCCGCTGCCTGCGGCGCCGAAAAATATACTGTGCGGGATGCTGCCTGCGGCGACGAATTTTTTAAAAACCGCTACGATCTTGCCCTGCCCCACGATCTGCTCTAAGCTTTTGGGGCGAAATTTCAAGCTCAAACTCATTTTACAACCTTAAAAATTTTGCCTCGATGATAGCGTTTTTATGATTAAATTTTGAAATTCGGCTAAATTTAAAGGGCGGTTTGGGTTTTATACGGCGAGGATTTGAAATTTATGCACGGCGCGGGCTTAGAATTTGAGGCGCGCAGTGAGTTTTAAAATTTCAGTAGAATTTTAAAATTTTGTGCCGCGCGTGCGAGCTGGCGATATAAAATTTTGCGGCGTACGGATCGCGCAGATTTGGCGGGCCTAGCGGTTTTAAAATTTAATGCCCCGCGCTACGCGGTCGCGCCGTTATACATAGCGCCCCCGCAATCAGCTTAGCGTGCAAGATAAAATTTTAAAATTTAGCCCTATTTTGGGGCTAAATTTTATCTCGCAGCAAGCGACGAGCTGATAAATCAACAAATTAAGAAACGCAAAATCAGCAAAGCTCAAAAAT
>CAURFS010000217.1:0-3193 GCA_963523845.1 uncultured Campylobacter sp.
CGGTGCGAAACAGAATTGTGATTATACAAGAGCAATGCTTAAAGGGGGCTGAATAGGCATTAGAAATTTTAAAAAACGATTTTGTAATTTCAAATTCCATTACGAAATTTTAATCTCGGTGTGTTCCAATACAAAATTTCATATTCTTCGCCCTCTGTAAAAATTTTATAAATTTTGTAAACGACCGTATCCAAACTAAAATTTCATTATACCGCGATATGCCACAATATCGCGACTGCCGACCGCACCCGTTCGCACAAAAACCTGCTTGCAAAACACTTAAGCGCACGATTATAAGATTTCGCTATAATCACGTCCGATTTAAAATTTATCAAAATTTAAAAGGACCTTTATGCGCGCAATTTTTTCTATCTATATCTTCATCATCGCAGCCCTTATCGGCATCGAGCTCTCGCTCGGCGCACTCGTCGCGCCCGTGGTATTTTTCCCGCAGCAGATTATCGGAGAGGGCGTGCTATCGCACTTTCAAAGCGGCCAGCTGATGAGCGAGATCTTCGCAAGATATGGCGGCATCCTCATCGCAGTCTCGGTCATCTGCCTCGTTTTTGAGATGATAAATTTCAATAACAACAAATCGCAATCCTTTCGCTTGCGCCTTTCGACCCTGATGCTGACGCTCGTAAATATCATTTTAGCCCTACTTTTCGTGCTTTACTTTACCGACTACGTCATAAACGCCCAAAAGATCGGTGCAGAAGCGACGATGACGCCGGAATTTGCCCAAATCCACGCGGCTAGCGAGTGGTGCATGAAACTCATCATCGTGTTTCAAACGGTGCTGTTTTTCGCAAAAATCCTCCCCGCCCTCGCCGCGAGAGATGTCGCAGCAGCGAAAGACGCGCGGGATGAAAATTAAAATTTACTACGAAGACACCGACGCGCAGGGCATCGTGTATCACGCCAACTACATAAAATTTTGCGAGCGGGCGCGCAGCGAGGCGCTTATGCAGGCAGGGGTGGACTTCGCGCGCGCGGACGCACACTTCGTAGTTAGCGAGCTTTGCGCTAAATTTCTCCGCCCCGCGCGCCTCGGCGATACGCTTGAAACTCACACGAGCCTAGCTGCGCTCAAAAACGCCAGCGCCCTTTTGCGGCAAGAAATTTACAAGATCAAAGATATTAAAAACACGGATTTTAGCGAGCTTTTATACGCACAGGACGTAAAAATCGCCTTGGTAAAAGATGGTAAGCCGATCAAATTTAACGCCGAAATTTTAGAATTTTTCAAATCTTTGAGATAAATTTATTTCGCGGGTTCAAATTTACCTAGTCGTGTGCGGCGAAAACATGGCGCAGACCGACCTTAGGCGTAAAATCTAAGAATGCGCAAAGCTCTTGGGCAATAATAAAATTTGCAGGCGAGATAAAATTTTACTACATAGAATTTGCTCGAAATTGAAGGTCTAAATTTAGCGGCTATGCCACGACATAAACCCCTCGCACGCCCCAAATAGCTAAATAAAAAGCAAAATTTGAAATATCGGAATTTTGCAATGGCCTTAAATTTTGCCCTATTCCGCCGCTTTATGAAATTTTATCGCTCTTAAATTTCAACCTGCGCAGATCGAGTCTGTGTTTTGCCTCGCTAAAATCCCGCTCGCCCGTGAAATTTAAGCAGGTTAAATTCGCCCCGCTCGCTCCCCGCAATAAAAATCGCGGCACCCGCGCAAAGCTGCGCGCAAAATCAAAATAGCACGCAAAGAAAGCGCCAAAATGCGCCTCACAGCAGCTCTTTTATCTTTTGCAGATCCTCTTTGAAAAGCTCCGCCTTGCTCGGATTTTGCGCGATGAATGCGGGATCGAAGCTCGGCACGAAGCTGATGCCGCCCTCGTTAAAGACCGAGCCGTGCAGCGCGTCCATGCCCGCCAGATCGCCGTTTCGCAGCACGATTTTACAGCAGAGCTCTCCTAGGCAGAGCACGACTTTGGGTTTTAAAATTTTGATCTCATCAGTCAGATAGGGCGCGCATTTTAAGATCATTTCCGAGCTTACGCGCCTATTTTGCGGCACCGCGCACTTTATCAGAAAGCTAAAATAAATTTCTTCCGGCGCGCAAATTTGATCCAGTGCCGCTGCTACCTCGGCCTCCAAACCGCCGCCAAAACCCTCGCTAGAGCTCGGCGCAAGAGCTACGATCATAAGTTTTACGTTCGCGGGGGTTTTAGAATTTTTAAAATTTTTGATAGTTTTGAAATTTTTAAAATTTTGCTCGCCGCCTTTCGTGCGCGTTTTGGCAAGCTCGCAGAGATTGCACTCGGCGGTAGCGGATTTCAGCGCATCCAGCGCCTTGAAAAATCGCTCGCCGCCGCTTAAAATTTCGGCGCTTACGTAGCGGTAGCCGAACGCTTTGTAATAAAGCAGCCTGCGCAGTTGCGAGCTTTGCACGGCGCGCCTACGATCTGTTTAAATTTCGCGCGACGAATCCGCGATCAAACTGCGCCAAATCTTTGTAAAATTCCGCCCTAAAGCCCTGCTCGCGCAAAAACGCCGACAAACTTTGCTTTTGATCGTAGCCCATCTCGCACGCTAGAAATTTTGCGCGTCGTGCGGCGATCAGCACGATGCGTTTTAAAATTTTATCCCCCATCTCGCCGCCGAACAGCGCCTGTTTCGGCTCCTGCAGCACGCGCGCGTCCAATGCGTAGGAATTTGCGATGTATGGGGGATTTGAGACGATGAGATCAAACTCGCCTGCGATCTCATCTGCATAGGCGCAGTGTACGAACTCGACGTCCGTGCCCAAGCTTGCGGCGTTTGCCCGTGCTACCTCAAGCGCATCCGCGCTGATGTCGCTAGCCGTGATGCGGCAAGAAGGAAGGAGTTTTTTTAAGCAGATAGCGATTATGCCGCTGCCCGTGCCGATCTCGCAAATGCGCGACTCGCCCAAGCTCTGCGCCAAAGTAAGCGCCTTTTTTACTAAAATTTCGGTCTCACAGCGCGGTATCAGCACCCGCTCGTCAACGTAAAATTTAAAGCCCATAAACTCGCAGCTTTGCGTGATGTATTCAAGCGGGCGACCATCTTTAAATTCAATGATCTTAGCGCGAAACTCCGCTTCATGCGCAAGCTCTTCCGAGCATTTTAGCACGAGCTCTTCGCTGCTAAGTCGCTCGCAAAGCTTTAAAATTTCGCGCGCGACGTATTTTGAGCCGCACTGCTCCAGCCCCCATC
>CAURFS010000218.1:0-3185 GCA_963523845.1 uncultured Campylobacter sp.
TAGCTCTAGCGCCTCATCGACGCTTATTCTAGCCATTGGCTCCCTTTAAATTTACATCGGCGGCGGCATTAGAATTTTTATCGTCGGCACTCGTGCTGTCTGCGCCGCCTAAATTTACGCCGCCGTCATTTAAATTTACGCTGTCTGCGCCGCTAGAATTTCGACTGCTATCTTTTTTAACCACGATCTGGCCGTTCTTTACGCCTAAAATTTCGACGCGGTCGCCCTCGTTAAGATCCGAAATTTCATCGCTTTTCCAAAACGTGCCTTTGAAATAGACCATGCCGTTTTTGACGGTGCCGGTGCCGCTTTCGTCTAAAAAATTATCCTCATGTTTCTCTTCTGGTTTGAAAAAGTGCGATTTTAGCGGTCTTTTAAGTGCGATCAGAAGCACGAAAGAAAGCACGAACGAAAGCAGAATCTGCACGTCCCAATCAAGATGAAAGCCGAAGCTCAAAAGCCCCGTGATGAAAAATCCGGCGCTGAAAAATATAAAGGTAAAATCCATCACCAAAAGCTCGACGATCGCCAAAATCACGCCGATTATGATAAAAATCAGCGCGTTCATTTGAGCTCCTTCGCGCCGTTTTTACCGAGGAATTCTTTAAGCACGCTAAGAGAGCCGATAAGCTCGCTCGTTTCGTAAGGGATCAAAATTTTATCCTTGCTCGGGTTTTTGGACAGCTCGCTGAAAGCGTTTACGCGACCCTGCGCGAGCAGGTATTCGGCGGCGAAGTGTGACGAGCCCATCGCGATATTGATGCTCTCCATCGCGTCTTTTTGACCTTGCGCAAGCGCGATCTGCTCGTATTTTTTCGCATCCGCCATACGCTCGATCGCCTCGGCTTCGAGCACTTTCTCCTGCTTTAGCGCCTCGGCGTTTCGGATGAGAGCTGCTTTTTCAGCCTCGGCTTTAAGCTCGATCGCGCGCTTTTCGCGCTCGGCTTTCATCTGCATATTCATCGCCTCTTCGATGCCGTGCGGTACCGAAATTTCGGAGATCTCCACGCGCATGATCTTTACGCCCCAGTTATCTGCGGCGTCGCCCAGAGCGATTTGCAGCTTGGAATTTAGCTGATCGCGCGAGCTAAGCGTGCTGTCTAAGCTCATCTCGCCGATCGCGCTACGTAGCGTCGTCATCGCTAAATTTGAAATCGCGCGGCGATAATCCTCGACGTTGTAAAGCGCCATCTTACCGTCGATGACCTTCAAAAACACGATACCGTCGACGCTTATGTTTACGTTATCTTTGGTGATGACTTGCTGCTTGCTGATGTCCACGAGCTGCTCGCGCACGCTCATCTTCGCGCGCACCGCGTCAAAAAACGGCACGATGATGTGAAAGCCGCCGTCGAGCACCTTGTGAAAGCGACCCAGCCGCTCGATGATTAAAATTTCCGATTGCGAGACGATCTTGACCCCCATCTTTAGAATTGCCGCGATGAGGACGCAAAATACTATTACCGTAGTTACGAACCCTTCCATTTTCACTCCTGAATTAAAATTTCGCAATTATAGCATTTTTAGCTTATTTTGGCTTTTAAGGCGCGTCGTGATACAATTTCGCTAGATTTTTTATATAAATTTACAGGATAAAATTTTATGATCAGATACATCGTGCTGCTTCGCCATTCACGCAACTACCGACTGCTCTTTTCGGCGGGTTTTATATGTATGTTCGGCTTGTGGTTTTCGGTCGTTGGGATCGCTACGCTGCTGATTGAGCTTGGCGCGCCGGTATGGGCGATTACGGCGGTGGGCGTCGTTTCGTTCGTGCCGAACGTCTTTTTGGCGCCCATTAACGGCATCATCGTGGATAAATTTCAACCAAAGCCGCTGATGACGGCGATGTTTATAACCGAGATGATCAGTATTTTCATGCTGATTTTTATCGATAGTTTGGATTATTTGTGGCTGCTACTTTTGATCGTGGTCGTGCGCAGCGTCGCAGGGACGCTGTTTTTTCAAACCGAATCATCTACGCTGCCGAAATTTCTAAGCCGCCCCTATCTCAAGCTTGCTAACGAGATGACGGGCATTATCTGGACGATCACATATACTTTCGGTATGGCGAGCGCGGGTATTTTTATCCACTATTTCGGCGTGCGAGCGGCGTTTATTTTGGATTTTTGCTTATATGTTTTTTCGTTTTTCATCCTGCTGCGGCTAAATTTTAAAGACCTTGCAAGAAACGCGCCAGGGCCCGTGTTTAAGATGCTAAAGGAGGGCTTTTCTTATCTGCGCTCGCATCCTTTGGTGGTGCATCTCATCGTCCTTCACGCCTTCGTCGCCGTCACCACTTACGACAATCTCATCGCGCTTCTTGCGAAGTATAAATACAAAGAAATTTTAAGCGCCTCGTTAGTCATCGGGCTTATGAATATGTCGCGCTCGGCGGCTGCATTTTTCGGGCAGATATGGCTAAGCAAGATCGTGAATAAACATACGTTTTTTTGGCTATTGCTGGGGCAGTTTGCGGGCATCGCGCTGTGGGCGGTGCTGGAGTTTAACTACTGGCTTTCGTTTGCGGGCATGATCGCGGCGGGATTTTTCATCACGACGGTGTGGTCGTATTCTTTTACGCAGCTGCAAAGCCACGTCGACAGGGAGTTTTTCGGGCGCGTTATCGCCTACAACGACATGGCGTATTTCATCGTCGCGACGCTCGTGTCGGCTGCGATCGGATTTTTTTTCGAGCTTGGATTTTCGCTTTCGCAAATCACCTTCGGCATGGGCTTTATGTTCGCAATCGCGGCGTTTTATTATAAATTTTTGATCTACGAAAAAATTTAAAATCAGGCTCGCTATCTTTTCGGCGCGATCTCGGGGCGAAAGATAGCAAATATAAATAAAAAGCTCATCGCCGCGAAAAACACCCAGATAAAGCCGTTTGCGCCCAAAAATTTCATCATCGCGCCGATTATCAAAGGCGAGCAGAGCGACGCGCTCGAATAGATAAAAAGCATCGCCGCCGAAATTTGCACGCGAGATGCGCCCTCGCCGGTGATGGAGTCGTTTGCGCGCGCGATGGCAAGCGAATACAAAGGAAAGGCGCCGAATCCTAACATCAACGCAAGCGCGCACGTTAGGATGAAGCTTTTGGCAAAAAATAGCGCCGCGCAGGAAGTAAGACCCACGACGCAAACTATCATTATGGCGCGTTTGCGACCAAACTTATCTGAAAT
>CAURFS010000219.1:0-3159 GCA_963523845.1 uncultured Campylobacter sp.
TGGCGCGCTGGTTCCGTATGTGGCTTTCGGTTCATACGAGGCGGCGATACCGGGCGATCAAACTACGCAATATCTGGTCAGAAGAGAAGAAGACGCCGTTCAGATGAAGCGAAATATCGCGGCGGGCATAGCAAATTTAGGCTATACCTATACCAAAAATTCTACTAGAAATCTAAATTTGGTCTATGCTGATATCGATAATTTCGTAAATTTCTACGGCAGAGAAAATATCGCGGGATACTTTATCGACGAGGTCAAAACCGAAAATAATCCCGCAACTATCTCTTGTATGCAGAGTATCTACAATTATATCAAGACTAAATATCCGGGAATGCTCGTTTTGGCGAACAACGGCTGGGGCGTGCGCGACGCCATAGCTCCCTATGCGGACGTTTGGATGCTGCAAGAGGTGAGCGCGGATGAGTATATAAACCATTACCGCCCTAGAACCTCGGAATTTGAAAAAGATCCCGCAAATTCCTCTAAAATTTTGCACGTCATATACAACGCAAGACCGGATCAATACGACGAGATCATAAGGCTATCTCGCGAGCGCAACGCGGCAAATCTATTCATCACCTCCGATACGAATGCCTATCCTAGCGGATACGACGATCTGCCTACCTATTTTGAAACGCTGATGCTGGCGATCAATAATTTCACGCCTAAAAACGGCAGCCTGTTTTCGCAGGTCGCAAGAGGCGGTAACCGCATAGGTATCGAGATGCCGCGCTCGAAGGTCGATCTGGATCTTACCAAGCTTGCAAGAAATTCTGCTTATAAAAATTTAACCGATACCGACGGGCAGGAGTTTAACGTAAATGTAAGCGCGATAGGAAACTACGGCGGAGATTACAAAGACCGCTCGGGCGGCGTCAAATACGATCACAAGAGCGACGGAATTTTACTCGGAGCCTCCAAGAGAGTAGATGATCTTACGCTGGGCGTGATCTTTGGTTACCAAAAATCGGACGCTTGGTACGAGGGTAAATTCGACGGTGTCAAAGAAAACATCAAATCCTATGAGCTCGGTCTGGCGGGCAGATACGACTTTAACGAAAACGTGGATCTGGCGGTAAATTTAACATATTCGACAAACGATCATAAATTTGAAACCAACAACGGATTCGGCGCTATCCACGGGGCGAAATACAAGTCGCAAATTTGGGATCTTAGCACGAGAGCAGGGTATAAATTTTTATTTGAAAACGGCTATATTAAGCCATATTTGGGCCTTGGAGCGATTAGGGTAAACGAGGATGCGATCTCTAGGCTTAAATTTAGCTCCGCTTCAAAAACTGCGCCAAACGGCACTGCGGGAATTTACGCAATCAAAGCTTTTGGCGATCTGCAGATATTCGCAAATGCGGAGTACGAGCATCGATTTAGCAGCGATTCGTATCACGCGAGCAGAAAGTATTCGGACAGATACGACGTCGAGGGGCTTGATTATTCTGGCGGCGTATTTAACGGCGCAATCGGGCTGAAATATAAGATCCTTCAAAGCGTCGCACTTAGCGCGTCGTACGAGCTAAGCGAGAGCAAAAATAGCCTCGCTAGAGCGGCTTTTGACGTGGAGTTTTGATTTTAATCAGAGTAGTCCAAGATAGGCGGCTGAAGCACGATTGCAAATTCCTCTTTGCCGCAAAGCGAAAATTTTATGAAATTTGCGGCTAAATTTTAACGGGGCTTTGCCTCGAAATTTTAAAATTTTGACCGTAAAATTTTTACTCGCATAATTTCTACTTTGAAATTCCATGTAAGGCCATTTTTGTGCCGTTATGGATGCGAAGCGACGAGATGGAATCGCTGCCACAGAATTTCGCGCGGACGCTGGGATTTTTTAAAATTCTAAATTTTGCCCGTTTATGACTTTGCGGATCGTGTTTCATACGTAAGTGATTTTAAAATTCTATGCGCGGCGCAACTACGAAATTTTTTAAAAGCAGCGGAATTGTAAGAATTCCAAAGAGGCATTCAAATTTTCGAGGCAAAATTTAGATTGATTGGAAGTTACCGAAACTGGGTAAAAGAAGCAAAATTTTGCGGATCGCTCCGCAAAATTTAAAAGAGATTATTTTAGCTTGTCTAGTTCGATGATGTAAGGCACCGAGTTTACCCCCGCACCGAAGTATTTGGCAGCTAGGGCTTTTGCAGCGTTTAGCTCGGCGGCGCTTACGTCTTTGGCACCTGCTTTGTTATCTTCAGCGTAATATTTTTTAAAAACCGCTATCTTTTGCTCGTCGGTTTTAGCATTTTTGATCTCTTTGTAGATGAGCGCGGATTTTGCGTGACCGTCATCGCCGTGAACGGAGGTCATGACGATATCAACATTGTTATTTTTTAGTGTTTCTTCGATCCTTGCCATCTCTTTGCGGCAGAATGGACACAAAGCGTCTGTTAGCATCAAAATCGTAGGCTTTTTGGGATCGTTTCCTAGCTTGATGATATTGTCTTTGCTCTCTGCTTTGAAGACCTTACTTAGCTGTCCTGCGATGCGGTCTTGTTTGATCTGCTCCTTATAGACTACACGTTTTTTAGGATCGATGATATCGGTAAAGATCAGATCGCCTTGGGTGAAAATGATCTCTTCTTGCGACATATTGCCTTGAGAAATCTTTAAAACTACCGCTTCAACACCCTTTGGCTCGCTAAGTGGGATGCGCTCGGCGACCTTTATTTCGATGCCTTGAGGCGCGCCGCCGTAGATGGATAGAATTTCGCTGTCGCTTAAAGCCGCGTTTAGGCTAGCTGCGAGCGCAACTGAAGTTAAAATAGCTTTTTTCATTTTTTTCCTTTGCAAAAAATTCTGCGCATTGTAGTGCAAAATTTTAAATTTTTACTTTTTCAAATAGCGTTTATTGTCGATCGTCACGATATTTCCCATCTTATCGAGGTATTCGAGGTAGCAGATGACGAATTTTCTGCTAAGTCCTAGCTCCTCTTTAGCGTTTGTGACGTTTACGAAGCCCTCTTTTTCGATGATTGCGTAGAGGCGTTTGATCGCTAGGGCTAAATTTTCGGCCTCGACGAAGAGATTGTGCGCGAGACGGACGACCTTTTTGGCGTAGGTTAGCTTCTTTAACGCGTCATCGCCGCTTTCGCGGTCGATCTCCAGCTCGTCGTAAATGTTATACGGCGCGAGAGGCGCGATGCCGC
>CAURFS010000220.1:0-3144 GCA_963523845.1 uncultured Campylobacter sp.
GCGCAGGGCGCTTTACGATCTAGTGGAGGACAAGATCGCCGATATGATCCTAAGCGACGAGATCAAAACGGGCGATCGGATCGAAATCGGCGCGCACGAAGGCGAAATCGAAATAAAGAGGGTGAAGTAAAATTCGGCGGAATTTATCCTGCAGGGTAAATTCCGCGCTTCGGCAGAGTAAATTGATCTAGCATGCGGAGCAAATTTGGCAGAGTAAATTTAAAAGCCAAACCAAGTTCGATGCCAGACAAAACGCAAGTAAAATAAACTTGCTAGAGTAAATTTGACGAAGTAAATTTGACGCTTCGGCGAAGTAAATTTAGCGACGTAAATTTTAAAATTTACCGAGTCGAATTTCGTCGGATAAATTTTATAAAATGAAATTCCAAGTTTGGAATTTTAAAAATTTTATCGAGTAAAATTTATGCCTCGGAGTTTGAAATTTTAAATTTAAAAGGTAGAAATTTAAAGCTTCAAAATTTGAAAGTGCGAGGATTTTAGATTATAAAATTTGAAGTGGGCGAATTAGATTCAGAGCCTCGCAGCTTAAAATTTTAAATTTGAAACAAGAGAAGAAGATTACAAGTCCCGCGGTTTGAAATTTTAAATTTGAAGCCAAAGGGGCAAATTTTAAGATCATTTCAAAATTTGCCCTTTTAAATTTCCATTTCTCGAGCCCTATTCACAAAATTTTACGTATTAATTTACGCAAAATTTGGTCAAAAAAAAGATGATCTCATAAACTTATCTGCATTAAATTTCATCTCTTCTTTTTAGAATAAAAACCGTCGCGGACGCGATTATTAGCGATGATAAAGCGCTTATAATCATTATGTTAAAATTAAAATTTGAGCGATCAAACAGATGACCCAACCAAGTAAAACCCGCTTTTGCTAGGATTATCACAGCCAGCGAATAAGTATAAAATAAACTTATAAAAAATGCGGATGCGGCGGATATTTTATCCAGCAGAATAAAAGCCTTTATTTTGGAAAATGTAAAGCAGCAGATGATCAGAGGCAAAATTACCGTCGCGCAAAATAGATACAATACCATAGCGCCAAAAATATCGCTTTCGCTATCGCTCGCCTCTTCGTGCCACGTTAGCTCAAAAGCTTTTAAAACGATAGAAAACGGATTCGCGATATCGTGACCGCTATACTCCGCCAAAAAAACCGCGTCTATGCTGGCAAATATAACGCCCAAGCAGTCTACAGTAAAAAAGAGCAAGGCGATCCAGAATAAAATCCTCACCCCTTTTAGCTCAAAACATTTTTTAATGAACTCTTTTATCGCCCTACTCCCCAATTCATAGCTTTTAAGATAAATTTGGCTTTTATATCGCATTTCATTTTGGCGCCTTTAATGCTCTTTGTCGTGATCTCTCATCAAATTTAAGCCTCAGCTACGCTAAATTTTAAAATTTATCGAGCTGAATTCTGATAGGACAAAAAACTACTTATCTACTTATCCTTTCTTATATCTATTAATGTTACTGTAAAATTATCTTGGCTCTCCCAGTATGGTTTAAAATGAAATTTAATCAATATTTCCTCCAACAACGATACAATATCGCTATCTTCTAAAACCTTTACTTCTATAGCCTCAAAACCTAATATTACCCACACTCTTTCAAATAGCTTACCATTTATTTTTTGATCATATTTATAATCCAAAATAATATTTACACTATCACCATTATAATACAATCTCCATAATTTTTTACTGCCATAACCATTATCATATTCTTCGCTCGGAAAACGTTTTATTAACATAAACCAACATTTTCTTTGCCTATCAACGACCCAATATTTTGTTGGATCTTCATAATACGGACTATATTGATAAAAAATTTTGCTCAATCCATACTTCTCATCATCCTCTTTGGTGATGATTGCATTTTCAAACGCCATTCTCTACTCCTTAAATTTAATATTTAATTATATCTACGACATATTTATATTCGCTTATATGCTCGTAGATATCGCCTTCGCTTTTAGTACCTAGTTTTCTAACCATATCGTTTAGAAAAAATTTCTCAAAATTTTCAGCGGTTACCTTGGCGCCGCTACTGGTTCGTATATCTTTACCGTTTGCAATATCTGCTAAAATTTGATCGGCTTGTTTACTCGTCATTTTTTATCCTTTCTTAATCGTGTAAAAATGTTACAATCTGGTGTTCTTTTGGTAGAAATTTTCTACCGCCAATTCCACGACTACCATATTCTTTTAAAGCCTCATTCAAGACGCCATAAAGTTCATCTAACGAAATTCCATCAAGACTAGAATTTATATTTTCCAGCTTATATTTGATAAAAAACGGATTGTCCACGAGCATTTTACTTGTGGTTTCGTCATAGACCCGTCTAATGTCAAGCTCAATTTCTCTACCCTTATAATAAAGCAGCCAAATCATCTCTCCGGTATATCCGTCTCTTGGATCTGGTAGATGTGGGCTACAAACAAAGATAAGCCAAATATCTCTTTGCCTGTCGATT
Source organism: uncultured Campylobacter sp. (assembly GCA_963523845.1). Lineage (GTDB taxonomy): Bacteria > Campylobacterota > Campylobacteria > Campylobacterales > Campylobacteraceae > Campylobacter_B. The sequence goes on from CAURFS010000220.1 coordinate 2,499, forward strand.
ACCCAGTCTAACCACTTTATTTCATTAGGCCCCTGTGGATTATAATGATATTTTGCCAAGCACTGATCTACACGATTTATAATATCATATTTCTTAATATCCTCTTTAGAAATATATTCCGCAACAAACGCCACTCTCTCCTCCTTAAGAAATTTTTAATAATCTTAGATTTTACGATATGTTTATATTCGCCTATGCGCTAATATATAATGTATTTAAAATTTAAAACTGCTTTGCCCTACCCAATTTTAGAGTCTTTTGCGGCTCTAAATTTTAAAATTTCAAGTCCGCAAAGGACGGGTAAAATTCTAAATTTCAAAGCCCCCCGCACTGCGCTAAATTTTAAAATTTCAGACTTACGAAAGCGGATAAATTTTAAAATTTCAGACCCATGGAGGCTAGATAAAATTCCAACTCCGCGAAGGACGAGCAGAATTCTAAAATTTTATAATTTTAAAATTCTGCCTTACTTCGTTTTCTTTGCGCTGTCTTTACTGGTCGTTGCGTTGGCGTCGATGTAGCCCATCTGGGCGAGTTTTTCGTAGATTTGCATTATAACGGGACCTGCCGCGCTTCCGCATCCGCCGCCGTGTTCTACGAGCAAGGTTACGGCGTATTGCGTCTTGTAGTACGGCCCAAAGCTCGT
>CAURFS010000221.1:0-3135 GCA_963523845.1 uncultured Campylobacter sp.
TACTATTCCAAAAGCTTTTCGTAGCTGCCGTCCTTTTTCATCTCCTCAAGCGCTGCGTTAAACTTAGCTAGCAGCTCGGGATACTTGCCCTTATCAAATGCGATCGAAAAGCCCTCGCTACCGTCGGATTCTTTAAAAAACGCTACTAGATCGTCGTTTTTCTTAAGATATTCGTAGCCTACGGACGAATCCACGCAAAGCGCATCGATCTTTTTGTTTTTCAGCGACATAACGGCTACAAAAACATTCTCCGTAGCGCTAACTTCGGCGCCTTTGATATCTCTGATCGCAAGCTCTTGAATGGTGCCCAGCTGCGCGGCAAGGCGCTTACCCTGCAGATCCGCCTTAGAATTTAACGAGCTATCGTCCTTACGCTTGACATATAAATTCTCGACTTTATAGTAAGGAGCCGTGAAATCGATAGCCTTTTTGCGAGCCGGTGTCGCGCTCATTCCCGAGGCAATCATGTCGATTTTACCGCTTTTAATCGCAGGGATTAGCCCGTCAAAGCTCATATTTAAAATTTCATATTTAACCCCCGCGCGCTTGGCAAGCTCAGCTACCAGATCCATATCAAAGCCGGTAACCTTGGAGTTTTCATCCACAAACTCAAACGGCGGATACTCGGCGTTCGTGCCTACGATGAGCGTATCTTTGGTAATGTCTTTAGCGACTAGCGAACCGCAAAGCAAAGCGCCCGCAACTAGAAATCTCATAAATTTTTTCATTTCCCTCTCCTTTAGTGGTTTAAAATTTTATTTAAAAATTCTTTTAATCTCGGATTTTGCGGATTTTCAAATACGTTTTTAGGCGTATCGTCCACAGCGATCTTGCCGCCCTCCATAAAAAAAATCCTATTCGCGACATTGCGTGCAAAGCCCATCTCATGCGTTACCACAAGCATCGTAATGCCCTCTTTGGCGACCTCTTTCATTATACCTAACACCTCGCCGATCATCTCAGGATCTAGTGCCGAAGTGGGCTCGTCAAATAAAATCACGTCCGGATTTACCGCCAAACTTCTAGCGATTGCGATGCGTTGCTTTTGTCCGCCGCTAAGCTTGTGCGGATAAGTATAGGCCTTATCACTAAGACCGACCTTTTGCAGCAGCTCCTCTGCTTTTGCGCAGGCTTGTTCTTTAGTATAAATACCCGCTTTTATGGGCGCTAGAGTTAAATTTTCCAGCACGTTTTTATTTGCAAAGAGGTTGAAATGCTGAAACACCATACTAACTTTGCGGCGAATTTTATTAATATCGGTGTGCTTATTGGTAATATCCTCGCCGTCTATTTTAATAATGCCGCCGCTTGGAATTTCAAGCAAATTTAAGCAGCGCAAAAAGGTTGATTTACCGCCGCCACTTGGACCGATGATCGCTACGATATCGCCTTTATTTATGGTCTTTGAAATTCCTTTTAGCACCGATAAATTGCCGTAGGATTTGGTTAAATTTGATATTTCAATCATTGCGGTTTAACCTACTTTCTAGCATTTTTACTAAAAACGAGAAAAATTTCACGCTTGCATAGTAAAGCACTGCAGCAAAAAGTATCGGCTGGACGGTATAAAGCGCCGCCTGCATGCTTTTTGAAAAGAACGTAAGATCGGTGATTGCTACGAGGCCCACGACCGAGGTTTCTTTAAAAAGGCTAATAAACTCATTCGCAAGCGCAGGCAGGATGTTTTTTATCGCCTGCGGAAAGACGATCTCTTTCATCGCTGTGCCGTAGCCTAGACCCATCGCACGCGCGGCTTCCATCTGGCCGCTATCGACGCTATTTATGCCGCCGCGCACGATCTCCGCGACGTAAGCTGAGCTATTAAGCCCCAGCGCAAAGATCGCAGCTGCGATATTATTGCTCCACGTAGCAAAGATAATAAACACGAACACCATCAGCTGGATAACGATTGGAGTTCCGCGGATGATATCCACGTATTCGTCGATAATGAAGCTTAAAAATTTATTGTTTAGAAATTTTAAAAATGCCAGCATAAATCCTAATGCGATACCGATCACAATGCCGCCGGAGGTCAAAATAAGAGTGATGCCGTAGCTTTTGGCGTATGAAATTTTTTGCGCTTCGCTCAGTTCGGGATAGGTGAAATAAAGTCCCACGGCGATTACAGTCAAAACAAATACGACCTTTAAAATTTTCTCGTTCAACCAAGGCGCCTTTTTCTTAAAATTTAAACGGCAAGAATACTAAAATTTCGTTAAAATCTGGCTAAATTCCGAAAGTAAAATTTTATTTGAAATAGAGTAAAATTAGCTTTTTTAAAAGGAGGCAACGATGAGCTTTTGGACCTATTGCGCAATCGCGATATATTTCGGCGCGCTTATTTTTATAGGTAGGTATTATTATGACAAGAATGCGAGCTTAAGCGAGTATCTGCTCGATAACCGCCGCCTGGGTCCTTTCGTAACGGCGCTTAGCGCAGGCGCTAGCGATATGAGCGGCTGGATGCTTTTGGGAGTGCCGGGCGCGATGTTTGCGACGGGGATTTGCAATATCTGGATAGCTCTAGGGCTTTGCGTGGGCGCGTGGTGCAACTATAAATTTCTTGCAAAAAGGCTTAGAATTTACACCGAGGTAGCAAGCGACAGCGTCACGATCCCAGATTTTTTAGAAAACCGCTTTAAAGACCGCACCAAGACGCTTCGCATCATCTCAGGACTTTTGATCATCATATTTTTTACGCTCTATGTTAGCAGCGGCATAATCGCGGGCGGCAAGACCTTTGAGAGCTTTTTCGGGCTAAATTTTACCTACGGCGCAGTCGCTACGATCTTAATCGTCGTGTTTTATACCTTTTTCGGCGGATTTAAGGCCGTCGCGATCACCGACGCGTTTCAGGGTGCGCTGATGTTTGCGGTGCTTATTTTGATCCCCCTGTTTTCTTACCGCGCGCTGCAGATCCCTGCGGACAGCTCCTTTTTGGAACAGGTGCGGCTATACGGCGCGAGCCACCTCGATCTATTTTACAATCAAAGCTTCTTAGGCGTTTTGGGTCTGCTTGCTTGGGGGCTTGGATACTTCGGACAGCCGCACATCATCGTGCGCTTTATGGCGATCAGAAGCTCTCGCGAGCTTGATAGCGCGCGCCGCATCGGAATTTCGTGGATGGTGCTAGGT
>CAURFS010000222.1:0-3105 GCA_963523845.1 uncultured Campylobacter sp.
CTTCTAAGCACGCCTAGTTTTTTCACGTTTTTCTTTAGAAATTCCTCATTTTTATGAGGGCTGTAGCAAAATTTCACTATAATTTCGCAACATTTTGGAATCAGGCCGCGCGCCGCGCGCGAAATTTAAAGCGGAGCAAAAAGGATAAAATTTGAAGATTTTTAAGCATATAAACGTCGCTCACTCGCCCGACGCCGACGATATTTTTATGTATAAGGCGATTGATTTTGGCTGGGTGAGCTCCAAAAACCTAAAATTTAGCGCCACCGCGCTTGATATCCAGACGCTAAACGACGAGGCGCTAAAGAGTACTTACGAGGCCACGGCGATCAGCTTCGCGCTATATCCGCTAATCTGCGACGAATACGCTCTTTTGCGCACGGCGGTGAGCTTCGGCGAGGGCTACGGACCAAAGCTAGTTAAGAAAAAGGACGCGGTTTTAAAGCGAAATTTTAAGGTCGCGCTCAGCGGTAAACACACGACCAATGCCCTGCTTTTTCGCATGGCATACCCGCAGGCGCGCATAGTTTATAAAAATTTCCTAGAGATTGAGAGTGCGGTTTTAAGCGGCGAAGTGGACGCGGGCGTGCTGATACACGAGAGTATTTTGGACTTTTCGGACGAGCTTTGCGTGGAGCGCGAGATCTGGGATATCTGGAGCGAGCTAGCGGGCGAAAATTTGCCGCTGCCGCTAGGAGGCATGGCGGTTCGCCGCAGCCTGCCAATAACTGACGCCACCGAGTGCGAGCGCGTGCTAACCGAGGGTGTGCGTATCGCCACCGCGCATAAGCCGCTTTTATCGCATATGCTCATGGAGCGAAATTTGATCCGCGTGGACGACGCAAAGCTAGAAAAATATCTGAGCCTTTATGCCAACGAAGCCTCTATTGAGCTTTCGGGGGTGCAGATAAGGGCGGTAGATAGGCTGTTTGAGCTTGGATATGAGCGCGGATTTTACCCTGCGCCGCTTAGCGCGCAGGAGAATTTTATCCCGCGCGAATATAACGAGATCCGTTTTGCGGACTGCGGCGGGCAAAATCCGATGTAAGGCCGAGCGAGACCAAAATTTAGATGAAATTTAGCGCTTGCTTCGGTTAAATTTTATTCGGAATGAAATCGCGTTTTGGCTAAATTCCTCGGCATTAAGCGGAGTGTGATTTGGCTAAATTCTGCTTCGGCGTAAAAGTAGGCGCGCAGAGTAGAATTTTACCCCGAGTTCTTGCCGTGGCGGTGCTGTGCCGTAGCTTTTGAAATTTAGCCGCGGAGCATAGCGAGTTTAAAATTTAGCGCAAATTTGACGCCGAGTGCGCCGCGGATCGCCGCCAAGCTGCGCCAATCGACCGCGCTGTGGCGCCATTTGTCGCCACGGTACCCCGCTTTAAATTTACGGCTATGCGGCGATAAAATTTTGCAGCGCGGCGCTACATTGTGCGGCTGTATTTTGTGCCGCAGGGTGCGAGTTGCGCGTGCGATGTATCGCGCCGCTGAAAACATATCGCAATCGAGCTAAATTTAATCGCGGTGGTGCCGCTAAATTTTGAAACAGCGTTCGTGTTCTGTGCCGTGCGGCTCGACAGTATCGTTAAATTTTAAAGCGGCGGACGGCTAGCGCAAAATTTAGAAATAAAATTTAAAAGGCAAAATTTTGAAAACAAAGCAGATAGATTTTAGCAAATATACCTCCGTGCGCATCGGCGGGAGCTTTGCGGTGCAAATTTTAAAGGACGAGGCTGATTTTGCGGAGTTTGAGAGCATAGCGGGGGGGGCGATCATCGGCGGCGGCAATAATCTGCTCATCTCGCCCGCGCCGCCGCACCTTGCGATGCTAAGCGAGGAGTTCGATCGCATAAGCTTAAGCGGCGATATCCTTAGCATCGGAGCTGCGACGAAATCGGGCAAAATTTACAACTTTGCCAAAAAGCAAAACATCGGCGGCTTTGAGTTTTTGCGAAACATCCCGGGCACGCTCGGCGGGCTAATCAAAATGAACGCGGGGCTCGCCGGCGCTAGCATCAGCGATAGCCTGCTTGCCGTGCGCCTAACGCGCGGCTGGGTGGAGCGCGAGCGGATAAGCTTCGGCTACCGAAGAAGCGGGATCGAGGAGCCGATTTTGGGCGCAGAGTTTAAAATTTCGCGCGGCTTTGACGTCTCGCTCGCCGCGGATTTCGCCGCTAAGCGCGCCAATCAACCAAAGGGAGCTAGCTTTGGAAGCTGCTTCAAAAATCCGCCTAATGACGCCGCGGGCAGGCTGATCGAAGCGGCGAGATTAAAAGGCCACGCGATCGGCGGCGCGAAATTTAGCGAGCAGCACGCCAATTTCATCATAAATTTCGGCGGCGCTAGCTTTGAGGATGTGATTGCGCTCATAAATTTGGCCCGCGAGCAGGTTTTGCAGCGCTTCGGCGTCGCGCTTGAGCTAGAGGTTAAAATTTTATAACTCTAGCGCAGGTTTCGCGGACTAGGGCAGCGAGCAGTCGTGACGAGCGAGCGTAGCGCAGAAAGCCGCTTGTAAAATTTACACTTTAAATTTAAAGATATAAAATTTTTAATTAAATTTATTCCAGCGCCTATAGTTTGGTTTTATAGATTGTAGTAAGCTGTATTTATTCCCCTTTTGTATAATGAGTTAATGAGCGTATAGTTGCTTAAAAGAATATACTAGCTCGATATATAGCCTCTTTATTTTTCATAAAATTATAAAAATCCTTTTTATCAGACTTCAAATCATTTGTGATTAAATTTTTATCTGTATTGTGTGAGATTGATGCTAAACTCGTTAGCTTTTTTAATCATATCTTTTGGCTTCGTGCCGATTGTAAGCATTACGCGCTGCGCTACTTCTTTTCCTCTGCTATTATTTCTCTTTTAAAGCTTGCTCATATCTTTAAGTCCTTTATGTAAGAGCCTTGTTTTGTTTAGCAAGTATCGCAGCTCTACATCCCTATATCTGTCATAAAGTTCATTTGAGTCATTTTGTCTATAAAGAATAACGACTATTGAGGAAAACAAAATAGCAAAAGATTCGCTGTGCGCGCTTTCTTTTATAAAGCTAGGCTCAAGATAAGTTAAAAACTTTCAAAGGAGTTTTTAACTATGATCCTGCCG
>CAURFS010000223.1:0-3074 GCA_963523845.1 uncultured Campylobacter sp.
AAAAAGATGAAACTGGTTTCAACGAGAGATTTTTCGCAAAAAGCGGATCTTAGCTACGCGCTGCTAAATCCGAGCGCGAGCGGCGGCGGGCTTTTCAGCCCCGAGCGGATGCCGCTTTTGAGTGATGATTTTTTTAAGCAGTGCGAGGATCTGAGCTATAAACAGATCGCGCTTAAAATCATCGAGAGCTTCGATTTTGACGTAAGCAGCGAGATCTTTGAAGACGCGCTAAAGCGCTACGATAAATTTGAAAATCCCGCCTGCCCCGTCCAGATCAAAAAACTAAGCGAAAACGCCTATATTTTGGAGCTTTACCACGGCCCGACGCTCGCGTTTAAGGATATGGCGCTGCAACCCTTCGGCGCGCTTTTAAAAAGCATCGCAAAATCCAGAGGTGAAAAATTTTTAATAATGTGCGCCACGAGCGGCGACACGGGTCCTGCGACGCTGGAGGCCTTTGCGGACGACGAAAATATCAAAGCGGTCTGCCTCTACCCGCAGGGCGGCACGAGCGAGATACAGCGCCAGCAGATGGTCAAACAAAGCGCGGCAAATCTTAAAATTTTAGGCGTGCGCGGCAACTTCGACGATACGCAACGCGCGCTAAAATCGCTGCTGGCTGACGATGATTTCAAAAATGAGCTCGCGCGGGCGAATTTAAATTTAAGCGCCGCAAACTCGGTAAATTTCGGCAGGATTTTATTTCAAATCATCTACTACCTCTATGCTAGCATCTATTTCTCAAAGCACGGCGTATTGAGCTATGAGCAAAATTTAAAGCAAAGCGCGCAGTGCACGGCGTGCGGCAAAAATTTTGGCGCCGCAGCGGGCGCAAGCGGCGCGCAGAGCACAAAACAGAGCGCTAAATTTAATACTTTCGACGTCATAGTTCCTAGCGGAAATTTCGGCAACGCGCTGGGAGCGTATTTCGCCAAAAAAATGGGCGCAAAGATCGGCAAAATCAAGATCGCTTCAAACGCGAACAATATCCTGACCGAGCTTTTTACGCGCGGCATCTACGACCTGCGAAAGCGCGAGCTCATCCGCACGATCAGCCCTGCGATGGATATTTTAGTTAGCTCCAACGTCGAGCGGCTGGTTAGCGATATGTTCGGCGATGCGCGCACGAGCGAGCTGATGCAAAGCCTGGCGCGAGATAAATTTTATAAGCTTAGCGCGAGTGAGCTTGCGAAGCTGCAGGAGGTCTTCGAGGCGGATTTTTGCGACGATGCGCAGTGCGCTAAATTTATCAAGCAAGAAAGTGAGCACGGCGTGCTGATTGATCCGCACACGGCGACCTGCTTTAAGCTACTTGACGAAAGCCGCCTAAATCTCGTCATCTCGACCGCTAAGTGGATTAAATTTACGCCGTCGATGATCGGCGCGATCAAAGGCAGGGCTTGCGAGGACGAGCGAGCCGATATGATCGCGCTTTCGAAGGAATTTCGCAGCGACATTCCGCCACAGATCTCGCGCCTTTTTAGCGCGCCGCAGGTGCACTCTAGCGTCGTGGAGCAAAGCGAGATCAAAAACGCCATAATGGAGTGGATAAAAAAATGATAGTAATCCCCGCGCGCCTTGCTTCGACGCGCTTTAAAAATAAAATTTTATGTGAGTTTGGCGGCGTGCCGATGTTTATCAAAACGGCTCAAAATGCCGCTAAAGCAGACCGCGTGCTAATCGCCGTGGATGAGCCGCAAATTTTGAAGATCGCACAAGATTACGGCTTTGACGCCGTTCTCACCGCGCGCGAACATCAAAGCGGTACCGATCGGATCAATGAAGCGGTCGCAAACGCAGCGCTTGCGGAGGACGAGATCATCATCAATATCCAAGCCGACGAGCCCTTTTTCGAGAGCGAAAATTTGATTAAATTTAAAGATTTTGCGCGCGAGACGATCGCGCAAAAGGGCGCATTTATGGCAAGCTGCTATAAATACATAAGCCAGCAGGCGGCAGAGGATCCGAATTTAGTCAAGCTAGTGCTTGATAACGCAGGCTTTGCGATCTATTTTTCGCGCTCGCTCATCCCCTATCCACGCGCGGCATGCGAGTGCTACCTCGGACACATCGGCATCTACGCATACAGCGTGCGAAATTTAAAGCGATTTTGCGCCTTGCCCGCCTCAGCGCTGGAAGATACCGAAAAACTCGAGCAGCTTCGCGCCATAAGCGCGGGCGAGAAGATCGCAATGCTAGGCATCGAAACCGAAAGCATCGGCATCGACACGCCGGCTGATTACGAGCGCGCGCTAAAGGAGTTCGGCAATGGAATTTGATCGCACCTTTTTAAACACGAAATTTAAAGCGAGCGGACCCACAAAATTTAACGATAATGGGCTGTGCGGCACAGTATTTGGGGTGCACAGACCCGCCGCGGAGCGTAAAATTCTAACGCGACGTAAAATTTTAGCGGAGCGCAGAATTTTAAAATTTAAAGATGCGAGCACAAGATGAACTACGATGAATACAGATCCGCGGTAGATACGCTAAATGCGTGGGCGCGGGCATATTACACCGACGATAAACCGATCGCGAGCGACGAGGAGTACGACGAGCTTTATTCGCAAGCGGAGAAATTCGAGGAGCAAAACCCCGAGCTCGCGCTGCCCTACTCGCCTACACGGCGCATCGGAGGCGCGATCAGCGAGGGCTTTTCCAAGCTCGCTCACGGCGCGCAGATGTGGTCGATGGAGGATATTTTCGACGACGCGGACCTTTTGGCGTGGCTAGCTCGCGGCGAAAAGAGCGGCGCGCAGTTTTACGTCGAGCCGAAATTTGACGGCGCGAGCTTAAATCTAACTTACGAAGGCGGCGTGCTGATAAGCGCGGCGACGCGCGGCGACGGGCTTATAGGCGAGGACGTAACGCAAAACGCAAGAGCGATCAAATCGGTGCCGCTTCAGATCCCCTACGCGCAAAGGATCGAGATCCGCGGCGAGACGCTGATCGCCAAGAGCGATTTTGACGCGCTAAACGACGAGCGCGCCGCAAACGGCGAGAGCCTGTTTTCAAACCCGCGTAACGCCGCCGCGGGAAGCCTAAGGCAGCTGGATAGCGCGATCGTAGCGAAG
>CAURFS010000224.1:0-3049 GCA_963523845.1 uncultured Campylobacter sp.
TCACATCTCCTGCGCGCAGCTGCCGCACCGATGCGCTAGGCAAAACGTATGGCGCGATAGAGCCTGCGTTGCCGCTTCTAGATACGATCTCAAAATCGTCGATCTCAAAGCTTTGCTTATAAAATTTCGTCTTTTTTACTAGCAGATCGAGTTTATCGCCTAACCGCAGCCCGCTGCCGCCGTAGACAAAAACTCCGCTTCCATCTTGGGAGATCGCAAAGCCGTGGCGGTTAGTAAAGCTCACGACTGCACCTTTTATCAGTACAGGCTCGCTTATAATGCACCCGTAAAGCTCCTCTATCGTGACGGTCTTTGCGGAGCTAGCGGTATTTTTAGCTAAAAATTCTTGCTTTTTCGGCATAGATTTTAAAGCGCCTTCGTCCGTCAGAATGAAGCTAATCGGGAAATGATCGGAAGCGGTAGAGGATTTAGCAACCGCGAAGCTGTCCTTTTTATATCCCGGCTCGCTACTAAAAAAATCGTCGCTAAGTAAGATATGATCGAGCACCGCGCCACTTTCATGAGACTCACAAGAGCTAAAATGCTTTAACTGCGAGCAGGGATGTAGCGCCCATAAATCACTAAATCCGTCGCGCTCGATAAGCTCGTTTAGCAAAGAATTTCGCCCGAAATTCGTATTAAAATCTCCCGCTACGATAGCGCGTTGGTGCCCTTGCAAAACCTCGCGTAAAAAGGCGAAATTGCGCTTGCGCTCGCTTAGCGGATTGCGTGCAGAGAGCATATGTACGACATAAAAGCTAAAATCAGTGCCGCCAAGCGCAAAATCAGCGCGCAAAATATCTCGTGTTTTAAGCTCTATCGGGCGGTAGGTTTTTTGAAATTTTATCGGTATGCGTGACATTACTGCCACGCCCGCAGGTGCAGTCTGCGCGCGCGAAAAAGCGTAGAATTTATAGCCCGCTTTCTGAGCAAGTGCTTTTAGCACGGCTTCGTTTTCGATCTCTTGCAACCCCAAAATATCGGCGTTAAGCGCGCTTGTCTCGTCCGCTACCGCTTGCAGCTTGCGCTCATATTTTTGCTCGCTCCATGAGCCGCGCCCGATCTCAAAATCCGCGTACTCCGTGCCGTCGTTTATGCCGTCGAATAAATTTTGCACGTTAAACGATGCGATTTTCAGCTCCGCCGCACTCGCGCCGCAGAAAAACATCGCAAAAAGTAGCGCTAAAACTCGCAAACCGCGCTCCTAAAGTCGAATTTATCGATGTTTTGACGGATCGCTTCGTAGGTTACAATACCCACGCTGGTGGCTAAATTTAAACTGCGCCCCGCCCCGCTCATCGGGATCGTGATGCAGTTTTCGCGGTTTGTGCGCATGATCTCAAGCGGCAGCCCGTGCCCCTCCGAGCCGAAAATCAAAAAATCGCCCGGCTGAAATTTTGCCTCGTAGTAGAGCTTGTTCGTCTTCGTCGTCGCAAAAAAGAAGCGTTGCTTAAATTTCCCGTTCGCCGCCATAAACTCGTCCCAACTCTCCCAAATTTTAAGATCCAAGCTCGCCCAATAATCAAGCCCCGCGCGGCGCAGATGCTTATCGTCTATGAGGAATCCTAGCGGCTTAATTAGATGCAAAGGACACCCCGCATTGACGCACATTCGCCCGATGGAGCCGGTGTTTGTGTGGATCTGCGGATATACCAACACGATATTAAACATCAAAAATCACCGATTTTGCACGAGCACAATTTTGAGATTTAAAATTCCGCGAGGCAAAGTTTTGAGATTTAGAATTTTGCAAAGCTAAATTACGCGGCTTGGAATTTTGCGCGGTAAAGCCTTGCAAATTTGAATGAGCGAAATTCCACAATTTGAAATTATGCGAAGTAAAATTTAGGTTCATGATTTTGCGACGCTGCAGGACGTCATATTTTTTCTCACAGCAATACGGCTCTTGCGTCCTTCTGCGGTGCGGCGCGAGAACTGCCCTCATAGCACAGGACGCGCGATACGGCTCGCTAAATTTTGCTTTAATGTGTTTAATACGACGCAGGCTACGAGATTTTGTGCCAAGATGTCCTAATCCGCAAAATTTCATCTCGCTGTAATGCGAGTCGTGAAATTCCGCATCGCTGCTGCACGGCTCATATAGTTTCCCGCCGCAGTGATGTGATCTGTGAAATTCGCTCGATCCATAAAACTTCGCCTCGTGGGCTTTTTTGGTATGGTAGCACGACGGATGGAATTTTAATAGGTAAAATTCTGCGTCATAAAATCCTACCGAGCTAAGCTTTTCGCTATGAAATTTTACGCCGCAAAAATTTAAATTTCGCTCGCCAAAAAAGATAAAATTTCGTGCAGCAAAAATCACGAGATTTCGCCTGCGATCAAAGCAAAAAGCGCGCTTTTGCAAAGACGAAGCATTCTTGCAAAACGCGTGAATTTCGTCGCGACGATAGAATTTTTTCATAAAACTAGCTCCTAAATAAAACGGCAATTTTACAAAAATCTCTCTAAATTTACGCTTTTAAAGCCGCCACAAACGCCCTAATCTCCGCTTCTTGCAGCCTCTCAATCTCCTTGCCGATCGCAGCGCCGCGCAGATTGCGAGCGACATCCGTAGCGCAAACCAAGCTTTTAAATTTCTTATCCCAAATCCCAAGCCGCTTTGATGCTTGCACCCTACCTCTACAATACAGCCCAAGCCACTGCTTAAGCGGCATTTTTAGAGCGATTTTGCATAGCCGTTCGTCGCTTACCCGCTTAAAAAACGGCTCTCTAAGTAGTTTTTTATAAAGAGAATTTAGCCCTAAATTCTTTAAAATCTTATTTTTATCTAATCCTAAAAAATTCAAAAATGCGTATAAAAAAAACATTTCATTTCTCACGAAAGATTCGCCGCGCTCTATGAATTGCATCAGTCGCTCATGCACTAGCGGATCAATCCGCAATCCAAAAACCCGCTCATAAAGCCCTAGCTCTTGCATTAGCATCATCCCATATCGGTGCGCAGGTGCACGAAAAAATTTAATCAGCTCTGCTTTAATGCGCTCGCAACTAAGATCACTAACGTCGATACTACGCATGAGCTCTAAGG
>CAURFS010000225.1:0-3041 GCA_963523845.1 uncultured Campylobacter sp.
CTCCAGCTCCAGCGCGTTTATCATCAAAGATGACGTCCTCATCACGCGGCCGCTTTCAAACGACATACTGCCCGGCATTCGCCGCAAGGTGATCTTAGGCCTTGCCGAGCAGGCGGGGCTTAGCGTGCAGCAGCGGACGTTTGGAATGAGCGAGGTTTATGAAGCCGATGAGGCCTTTATCAGCGCGGCGACGCTGATGGTGCTACCGATCGTAAAAGCAGACGGCAGAGCGATCGGCGGCGGCACAGTCGGTAAATACGTACCGCGCCTGCGTGAGATGTATGCCGCGCGGCTAAGAGCCGAAGCAGGACTATAATAGGGCGGTCAAAGTTAATCTAAAAATTGTGAGATTATTAGTAATATTTTCTAGCAAAGGAAATTTAAATGGAATTATCAAGATTCAAGGAAATAAAAAAGATTAGAGGGGTAAAAGATGCTTGGCACCAAAATAGTAATGGATGAGGCTAAAATTATACGCGAAGGCAAATGTGATTTAGCTAGAGTGTATCAAATAATCGATCGCTTTGCGCAGGAGTGTAATCTCGTAAAAAAGGATAAATTTACCTATCTTTGTAAAGACGATGACGAGCAGGATCTTCCGCACCTTGGTAAATTTACGCATTTTAAGCTAATGGATCAAAAATTTTTTCGCGATAATGTTAAAGAATGGAAGTGGCTTGATGGTGAAGGTGGTGAGAAAAATCTTATAGATCGTATACGGGAATTTGAACGCGAAGGATATTTTAAATGAGTGTCCGCGTCCGTAAAGCCATAAATTTTGATCTTGCTATCAAAGAGGCAAAAATTCAAAGGCTCATCATAGGGCGAGTGCGGCAAAAGCTGTCTAGGCGTTAGGCGACGCAAAGGCTAAAAGGAATTTTAGATATTTTCTAAGGAGAGGCGATGAAAAAGCTAACGACAAATTTATCTATGATAAGCATACCGATAGAGCAATCACAAGCCGTCAAAAAAAATATTTGAGGACTTAAACGAAGCTTTAAATTTAGGAGCGAGTATAGTCGAAACCAGCGAGGTATCTGATGATGAAGCTAAAGGCAAAGTAAAAAATGCTAAAAAATTTATCGACGTGGCGGATCATATTACCGCGACAGATGAGGAAATCAAAGAAGTCAGAGCCTTGACTAGATTAAGAATCTAAAATAAAGGCGTATTATGCAGACACAAGAATTTGTAAAATTCGAGCTCAATATACCAAAAGAGCGTCAGGATCTAATAGATGTAGCTAAGTTGTTGTTTGAAAAAGTTAAGGATTTTAAAAGGTTAGACAATATAAACGTTACAAACAATAATGAGGAAGTGCTAAGTGATGATATAGAAAATAATGAAAGGATCAAAGAATTTAAACAGCTTTTTAGCGGTTTTGCCGTAAAGGAAATACCAAAGAAAGAGGATTTAGACTATATTAGGATAAAAAGATGCATCAAATAAAAACACCCTAACGCCTGATGAGTAAAGGAGATAAGCATGCAATTAAACAAAGATGAGCAAATCACGGTAGCAAAAAATATTCTAAAGACTTGTTATTGGGGCAATACGAATTATACGCCCGAGTATATAGTAGAAAATATTCATAATAAATTTTTTGCTAGAAAAATTTTCTCCGCGATTTTGGAAAATTCTAAATTTATGACGATGGATTTAGCCATTATGGATGAACGCTTTGTGGTGGAATTTTTAAAAGATTGGCAAAATAAGCCTATAAATTTTAATAAAGAAAGAACGAGATTGAGGCTGGATGCTTTAATAAACGCCTACATCGACAGCTCGTATCAGCTAAGGGATATGAGATGGAACTAAAAAAATACTACGATAAGCTATACCTAGCGCAAGATAAAATTTTAAATTTGCTCGCCAAAAGCTCTTGTTATCTTTATCTGACGGGCGGAACGGCACTTCATAGATTTGTTTTAGAGGGCACTAGATATTCGGACGATATAGATCTGTTTACCGGTGCTAAAGATGTATCCGCCAAAGACGAAATAGCTAAGCTCGTAAGATTTTTAAAACAAAGTGGCGTCGTATTCGACATTGTGGTAGATTCTTCAAATTTTAAGCGTCTAATCGTCAAGGATGCGGGCGTAGATTTAAAGATCGATATGGTTTATGATGTTACGGAACATATAGGGGATTTTGACCGCAAACACGGCTTTTTAGTGGATAATATCGAAAACATTTTAGTAAATAAATACGATTTTGCATTATCGAGGGAGCAGAGCAGAGATATTTTTGATATATACACGATTATAAAAAATAGTGATGCGGATCTGCTAAAGAGTATGAAAAATTTAAGCAAAAAGAGCGCGAGCGAGCCGGAGGTGATATGCGCTAGGGTTAAAAGCTTTCCCAAAGAGATGATAGAGGCAAAGGACATAAGAGCTAAAAGCGATGCAGTTTTACAAGACTTTATGGATAATTATAAAGCGACTTTTGATAAATTTTTTAACTCGCGAAAAGCGCTAAACTTCGCGTTTAAAGGACAGGGGCTATGAAAAATTTATATATTTTCGCAGGCATAAACGGCGCGGGCAAATCGACGTTTTATATAAATCAACTAGAGAGCGACTATTTTTACGGCACTAGAATCAATTCTGACGAAATCGTTAAGGAATTTGGAGACTGGAAAAATAAAAAGGATCAAAATAGAGCCGGCAAAATAGCGCTCAAGCTTAGAGAGTCTTACCTGCGCCGAGGGATAGATTTTAACGTAGAAACTACGCTAAGCGGTCGCGGCATAGTGAGATTTATAGGTGCTGCAAAAGCGTCCGGTTATAGGATAACGCTCTTTTATGTGGGTCTTGAAAGCGTTGATCTGTCAAAGCAAAGAGTAGCCATTAGGACACAAAAGAACGGCCATAGCATAGAGGAGGCAGTATTGGAGCGTAGATATTCGCAGAGCTTCGATAACCTCGCCAAGGTGATTCCGTTTTGTGAGGAGATATATTTTTACGACAATAGCAGAGAAATTTTAAACGAGGAAGATCAGAAATTTTCAAATTTACGCCTGATAGCCAAGAAAGAAA
>CAURFS010000226.1:0-2964 GCA_963523845.1 uncultured Campylobacter sp.
GGTATAGACAGCGCGTATTTGGCGTTTTCGCGCGTATCGTTGGCGCTAATTTGCTTTTTGCCGTTTATGAAATTTCGTGGCGTAAATCCAGCCTTGGCGCTTAAAATTTGCGCCGTGGGTGCCGTGCAGATCGGCGTGATGTATATCTTCTACTACCGTAGCTTTGCGTATTTGAAGGTCTATGAAGTGGCGCTTTTTACGATATTTACTCCGTTTTACGTGACGCTGCTTTACGATGCGCTTAAGCTTAGATTTCGCGCGCTATATCTTTTCAGCGTCGCTGTCGCGGTGCTCGGGGCTTTGGTGATAAAATTCGGCGCGATAAATTCCGAGTTTTTGACGGGCTTTTTGCTCGTGCAGGGCGCAAATTTATGCTTCGGGCTCGGACAGAGCGCGTATAAATTTATGCTGGAGCGCCACGGTTTTAGCGAACAAAAGGAGCTTTTCGGCTATTTTTTCGTCGGAGCTACCGCGGTTACGGCGATTGCCGCGATCGTGCTCGGAGATTTTTCTAAATTTAATCCCAGCTTCTCGCAGGGCGCGGTGATCGTGTATCTGGGCACGGTAGCCAGCGCTCTGGGGTATTTTTTGTGGAACAAAGGCGCGTGCGAAGTCGATAGCGGCGTGCTTGCGATTATGAATAACGCGCTCATTCCCGCAGCGATCGTCGTAAATTTAGTATTTTGGCAAAAGGACGCCGATCTGGTGCGCCTGCTTGCGGGCTCAGCACTGATCTGCGTTTCGCTAATTTTGCATAAGAAGATCATGAAATTTTACGCCGTGCGCGAGCAAAGAATTTAGTATTTAACTAAAATTTTATATTTTTACATTAGAATTAGCCCTTATTTTATTTGAAGTTGGCAAAATGAAAAAAACCTTGAAATTTATCGGCTCTATCGTACTTATTTTTATTGCGATATATTTCTTATACGGTAAATTTTTTAAGCAAGAAGAGGCGCCGAAAGCTCTTACGACTAGACTTGAAAAGGGCGATATCAGAGGCACGGTGACGGCTGCGGGCGAGGTTTATGCCAGGGATTTAGTCGATGTGGGTGCGCAGGTAAGCGGTCAGATCAAAAAGCTCTACGTCAAAGTGGGCGATATCGTAAAAAAAGGCGATATGATCGCACAGATCGATTCAGTCACTCAAGAAAACGAGATCGCGCAGCAAAAGGCACAGCTTCTGATCCACGAGGCAAATTTGGCTTCGGCAAAGATCGCCGCGGAAAATGCTAAAACGCAGTATAACCGCGAGCTTGAGCTGTATAAAAGAAACGCCGCTTCCAAAGAGGCTGTGGAAAACGCCAAAAATAGCGCCGCTTTAAAGGAAGCCGAGCAGAAGCAGATCGAGGCGCAGATCGAGCAGACCAAACTTCAGCTAAGCACCGCGGAGACGAATTTCGGCTACACCAAGATCACGGCTCCGATAAGCGGTACGATCGTTTCCATGCCGGTAGAGGAGGGCAAAACGGTAAATTCCAACCAAACTACGCCTACGATCGTAAAGATCGCCGATCTAAGCAAGATGGAGATCAAGATGCAAATCGCAGAGGGCGATATATCCAAAGTAAAAATCGGAATGGACGTAGAATACTCCATACTATCGGATCTGGATAATATCAAAAAGGCTAAAATTTACAAGATCGATCCCGGTCTTACCACGCTTAGCGACGGGACTTACGATAAAACCTCTAGCGGATCGTCCTATTCTTCGAGCAGCAGCGACAGCGCGATCTATTTTTACGCAAAGATGCTCGTGGATAACGAAAACGATTTTTTAAAGATCGGAATGACGACCGAAAACAACATAATCGTAAGCGAAGCGAATAATACCAGCTACTTGCCTACCTCCGTTATCAAGCGCGACGCGAAAGGCGATTACGTCACGGTGCTTAACGGCAAAGAGCCCGAGCAGCGATACGTAAAAACGGGCGTCAGCGACGATTTGAATACTGAAATTTTAAGCGGTTTGGATGAAAAAGATGAGGTGCTTATCGCCGACGGAAAAGCCGCGCCGTTAAATATGGACGGGCCTCCAATGGTGTTTTAGTTAAAATTTTATGGTGTAAAGATGCTAGAGCTTAAAGATATAAACAAAAAATTCATTCTCGGCGATAACGAAATCCACGTACTAAAGGACGTAAGTTTAAATATCGAAGCGGGCGAGCTTATATCGATAATCGGACAATCCGGAAGCGGAAAATCCACGCTGATGAATATAATCGGCTGCATCGATACGCCAAGCAGCGGAAGCTATAAGATCGAAGGTCGCGAGACCGCGAATTTAAGCAGCGACGAGCTTGCGGCGCTTAGAAGCAAAAAATTCGGCTTTGTCTTTCAAAAATATAATCTCATCGCTACGATGGACGCGACCGCAAACGTCTCGCTGCCTGCGGTGTATGCGGGCGTAGGGGCGAGCGAACGGACGAAACGAGCGGTGGAGCTTTTGGATAAGCTGGAGCTTGGCGATCGCACTAAAAATTTACCGAGCAAACTTAGCGGCGGGCAGCAGCAGCGCGTAAGTATTGCCCGCGCTCTGATAAACGGCGGCGAAGTGATTTTGGCAGACGAGCCTACCGGCGCGCTTGATAGCAAAAGCGGCGAGACGGTGATGCAAATTTTAACGGCGCTGCACAAAGAGGGACATACCATCATCATAGTTACGCATGATGCGCATATTGCGGAATTTGCGGATCGTATCATCGAGATCAAAGACGGCAGAATTTTAAGCGATAAAAGAAAGGCGGAGCGGGTTTTTGAGCGCAAAAAAGAGGAGATTAAAACTAAAAATTCCTTTATATTTTGCAAAGATCAGCTCATCGAGAGCTTTAAAATGTCTATTAGCGCGATATTTTCGCATAAACTAAGATCGATTTTGACGATGTTAGGCATCATCATCGGCATCGCCTCGGTTATCAGCGTAGAAGCTCTCGGTAAGGGTTCGGAGGAGAAAATTTAATCCGA
>CAURFS010000227.1:0-2937 GCA_963523845.1 uncultured Campylobacter sp.
TTATTGATCTGAAGCGCTACGATACTGGTTTTTAGGCGCAAATCCCGCTCTTTTGGCACGAAGATCGGATTTAGCGAGCAGGTGGAAAATGCCGCATCTAGCAGCGCCTTATATACCATTTCGCTAGGCATCGTGATAAATTTGGCGTCGCTTGCGAACCGCGTTCGGTTTCTAAAATCCACTATTAAAATATCCCGCCTATCGACGAGATCTGTTGCCGTGATAGTGTCGATAAAGATATTTTTGCGCACGCCGCTAGGATTTACGCAGCGCTTTTGATCATAACGCAGCTCGTAGTAGGTGTATGGCTTAGCCTGCTTAGCTAAGCAGCCGCCTAAAAATATCGCCGCCAGCATCGCAGCAAGCGTAAACTTTATAAAATTTTTCATCTTTATTCCTTTTTATCGTCGCGATCCGCGCCTTTAGAAGTGTCTTTGAAAAAGAAATCGTAAGGATTGTCCTCTAGCCTAAACATCGCGCCTTGGAATTCTCTAAGCGATTTTTTTAGCTCGCCAAGAGTGTTTTTTGCCTCCTCAAGTGTAGGATCCAAGATCGCTTTTAGATTGTACTCGCCGCGATCGATACGCTTAGTGATGATGCCTGCGGTTTTATCCAGTGAATTCGATAGATTGGCAGCACTCACGGCAAAGGCGTTTAGATTATCTAGCAGCGCGTCTAGCTCCTTCTCGCGCTCGTTTAAATTTGCTATGAGAGTATTTACGTTAGCAAGTAGTGCGTCTAGGCTTTGGAATTTTTTCTCATCGCTTAACTCGGCGCTAAATTTATCCATCGAAGATAGAATTCTATCCACTTTATCGGTATTTTGCTTAGACAACAGCCCATTAATTTTAAAGACCATCTCACTCACGCTATCGGTGATGACTTCAGCTTTAGAGCCGATTTTATCAAGAAGTGTTTTATCCAGCGCAATTATCGGCTTTTTATCATTCGGCGGGAAAAGCTTGCCGCTTCCTTTCGTGATATTTATAAACGCGATTCCGCTGATGCCTTGAGATTCTACCTTAGCGACGCTATCTTGTGAGATCGGTAGCTTGCTCTTTACCGAAATTTCAATCTCAATAATCGCATTTTCGATATCGGCAAAGTCGATACTTTTGATGATGCCCGCATTTACGCCGATAAATTTAACCTCGGAATTCTCCTTAATGCCTACGGGAAGCTCTTTTGTGTGGATATAGTAGGAGCGGTAGCTCTCGCCGCGATCGGTCTTTGTAAGCATCCACCACATAAACGCCGTAAGAGCCGCGACGCAGATCATAACAAATGCGCCTACTATCGTGTATGAAGTTCTATTTTCCAATCTTTTCTCCTAATTTCAGAGCATAAAATTTAAGCCCTGCGATATGCCTTAAAATAGCCGTTTGAGTTTAAATTTTAAAACTTAGCGTGCATTTTGAAATTTCAAAATATCGCCGCGCCGTATTTTAGCGTAAAATTCTACCGCCCCGATTTAAATTTAACGCCGCTTGCTCGTTAAAATTTTAAAATTTAAAAGCGCTATCCAATAAATACGCCCTTAAATACGACCCGCCTAAATTTTAAAATTTCGATTGAGCCGCTAAGGTCTAAATTTTAAAATTTTATGCTCGCGGAGCCTAAAATTCCTAGCGAAGTTTAAAATTTAAAATTCCGTCGCTACTTTAAAAATTTAGCTCGCATCGACATAAATTTTATATTTTCCGCAGTGCAGACATCTGAACAGATAACCCGCCGTATCGCCTCCTGCGACGAGGCAGTCACGCACATCCTCTACCGCAAATTCCCCGCGCAGGGCGTATTCGGTAAAGACCTCTTCGGCAACACCCATCTCCTGCAGCTCCTTCGTGCCCACGTCGCCTAAAAACTCGCAGTAATCGTCGCAGCACGTGAGCCAATACGTTCCCTGCCAGCTAAAATACCCCGGCGTCCTTTGAAACAGCTCCTCGGTTTTGCTCTGCGCATCCGTAGCGCCCGGCGGCAGAGGATCGGCGTCCTGGATGAAGCCGGCGTCAAATTTCGCCGCAGCCGCGCCGCTAGCGATGCAGTGTGGGCAGAGGTATTTCACGTCCGCCGTGCAGTAAATGCTACCGCGATAATAAACGCCCGTCGCCTGCTCGCAGCACTCGCAAAGCACGCTTATATCGTCCTTAAACACGCCCGTTTTAAATGGGTCGGGATGATAGCGAAAATGAGGCAGGGCTTTTGATTTTTCGCTCACGCACGCCGCCTCGTTTGCGGTTTTGGGGCGCTTTATCGCGTCCGCGTCGCCGTTTTGCGCATACTGCTTCAGATAGCCGAGCTTTTTAAGCTGCTTTCTGTTCTTCGGATCGCAAATTTTGCCGAGCAGTTCACAGGCGCTCTTTTTTAACCCAAGTAGCTCATAAACGTCCACCAGTACGAGCTTTGCCTCTTTTTCGCCGCATTTTTCGAGCTCGTCTTTGAACTCATACAGCGCCAAAATGCTCGCCGCGCCGCCGTCCGTGTCCCAAAACGTCTTTTGAAGCGCGATATACTTTTGCCTAAGCTTATCCATTTCGGCTCCTAAATTTTAAAATTTACCAGCTAAATTTCAAACGTCAAAATTTCATCCATTCAAAATTTTACCCGCCGCGAATTGTATTTCGGCTCGGTAAATTCCGAAGCTCAATCCCTTTGCCGCATCTTAAATAGCTCTTCGAGCGGGTTGTTCTCCAGGCTTGAAATCTCCTCGATGTTTCCTTCAAAAGCGATTTTTTGATTATCTACGATCAAAAACCGATCCAAAATGTCAAAGATACTGTCCACGTCGTGCGTCACCATCACGACCGTGACGCCGAGGCTGTCTCTAAGCTCGCAAACAAGCCTATCAAGGGCTCTGGCGCTGAGCGGATCAAGCCCCGAGTTCGGCTCGTCCAAAAATAAAATTTCAGGGCTAAGTGCTAGCGCGCGAGCCAGTGC
>CAURFS010000228.1:0-2933 GCA_963523845.1 uncultured Campylobacter sp.
ATAATTAGCATTTTTCTTTTACTTTGAGTGCTTCAGTAGCTCAATAAAGATAGTAGCTATCATGCGCGAGCCGTTCATCTGCGCCTCAAGCTCGCGAGCAGGCGCGAAAATTTCATCTTCAAATCTACCGCCAAGTCCGCTAGCTCGCAGCTTTGCTCGCCCCAAAATTAGTCCCGCGCTCGTAATTTCTCGCCTCGCAAACCTCTCGCACTCAGCACCCAGATCGTCGCAGCTAAAAAACGCGCCGTGCGGAAAATGTCCTAAAATCTCGCCCCTTAAAAGCTTGAAAAACTGCGGTTGAGCCGCGATCTCGCGCGCCTCCTCTTTGCCTAGTCCATAAATTTTAGCAAACTCGCCAAGGCTAAATTCCGCCGCAAATTTTGAAATTTCGACCCGCTTGCTAAGCCAGCGATTGAAAAGCTCGCTCTGATAGGCGCTGATTAGAAAGTCGCGCATTTTGGGGTTTTTAAGCCGCCTCTGTCCGCGCAGCACCTCCTCGCCCTGCGCCGCGTTGTCGCCGAACTTGCCGAAGCGCTGATAGCCGAAGTAGTTCGCAAAGCCCTCGCGCCCTAGCGTATCTAGCGCGGCTGCGAGCTTGACGGCGTCGGGCGGTAGGACCTTTTTTAGGCGGATGAAAAAGTCGTTGCCCTTTAGATGGCCGATTTTAAGCTTGTTTTTGTGCCTTTGCACGCTTAAAATTTTAAGGCTCTCGTGCGAAAATCCACCCAGCGCGGGCTCAAATTTAGCGGGCATGCTAACGTGCTGCGTCGTAAGGCCCTGCTTGTCCTTAAGCCCCGCGTAGCCGAACTCGCGCATCTTAGCGCCCGTGTGTTCGCTTAAAATCCGCAACGCCTCGTGCGTGCTAATGCCCTTTTTTTGCAGCAGCAAAATGCAGTGCTCGCCCTCATTGCTAGGCTCGTAAAGCGGCACTTCGCGCACGACGAAATCGCTTGAGTTTTTACTAAAATGCGCATTTATCGGCGCGTGATTTAGGGTGTATAAATTTTTCATAGCCCGCCTTTGCGTTAATCTAAGGCTCAATTTTATAAAATTGAGCCTAAAAAACTCATTATTAAGGCAAATTCTAGTATCATTCGCCATAAAAAAAGGATGAAAAATGCTAATCAGGCTCTTTCGCTTCGATCCTCGCTGCGACGTCGCAAGCTACTTCAAGCCCTATGTTTATGAAAGCGCGCCCTTTGCCGATCTTGCGGCACTGCTTGACGACATCTGCGCGCACGATCCCTATTTTAGCGCGCAGGGGGTGGAATTTGTAAAAATCAGCGGCACCACCGTAAGCGTAAAAGAGCCGCTAGATACGCTTATAGCGCACTTTGGAAGCGAGCTAATCATCTCGCCTCTTAGCGAAAAAGAGGCGATTAAAGATCTACGCTGCGAGCCGAGGGCGTTTTTGGATAAATTTAAAGCCTTTGAGAGCATCGCGGACGCTGCTGATTTCGAGTTTTACAAAAGCCTCGCGCCCTATTTTTACTCGACGAAAATCCCCGCATGCTCGCAGGAGTTTTTGGGCAACAGCGCCTTTATCTTCGCGCACCGCCTGATGCAGACGCATCCGAGCGAGCGTATGAGGATTTTGGAGATCATCGAGCCGCAGATGGCGTATTTTACGAAGTGCGACGCCGTGGGGATGGAGTTTGACGACCGCGCGGCATACAGGGCGTTTTGCGACATTTTAAAATACGAGCCCGCGCGCAGCAATAAAATTTTAAGCGCACAGAGCATGGCGGAATTTGACGCAGCGAGCGCGAAGCACGATTTTAGCGGCTTTAACGTCGCCGTGTGGTACGACGAGGCTGCAGAGGAGCTGGCTAGTAGACTGGGCGCGCAGATCGTGCACTTTGGCTGCGAAGGCGCGCCGCTTGGGGCGCAGATATACGAGCGGGAGCGGGAGTGCGCGCTGCGGCTGGGGGGCGAAATTTTATTTGACGCGTTTGATAGCGGAAGCGATTTTTTGCTAGTAAATTCCAAGCTCGCGCTTGATTTTTTAGACGGTAGAAGCGATGAAATCCAAAGGCTTTTCGGCAGAGATCTCGCGGGCTTTTATCTAATTGCGACGGATGGGCTCATCGCTCTAGCTCGCGGCGAGAGGCCCGAATTTTCGGCACGCAAGCTAAAACCGACGCTGATTTAAGCGGACGAGGTTTTAAAATTTATCTTATTACGACGGTAAAATTTTAAATCGACTGTATATTGATGATCGGCATAAAGCAAATAGTTTTCTTAATCGTAGGCGGTTTAATCATCTACTATTTCTTTAATTCGGTATTTGCTTGTTTTGCCTTGTGGCTCGTATTCTTACTTTGCTATAAATTGACTATTAAAGCTTACCTTTAATTTCTCTTTTAAAGTAAAATTTTCTAGTCCAACTCCGCCACCGCCATATATGTTTAAAATTTTTCTCAAAATATCTATAATTTCATCGCTGGTTGTATTCTCGGCATCTGTTTTTATATCGTGAAGCTCATAAATAATTCTATGCGGATCGCCAATCGTTTCATCATTAAAAATCCGCCTCAAGTCCAGCTCTATATCGTTACTTTTATAATGCAATAACCATATCGTTTTAGTTAAGGCATAATCTCCTATATCTCTTAAATGATCATGCGATATACGAATTAGCCAAGTGTTATTTTCTCGGTCTATACACCAATCTAATCTTTCTAGGAACCATAGACTAATTTCATCATCATCATATTTTTTGCGTATTTTGTTTATCGTTTCCAATAAACTATATTTTTCAATATCATCTTTTAAAATACGCTCTGTAACAAACGCCACCTTATCCCCTTTTCTTTAAATTTTAGATCTGAAAATTACTTGAATATTCTCTCTAGGAATAGAAATTATAGCACCTATCTTAAACTCATTTAAAATTTCTTTTAAAATATCTACAATCTCCTGCTTTGTTATTT
>CAURFS010000229.1:0-2900 GCA_963523845.1 uncultured Campylobacter sp.
GGCAAAGAGCGATAATTAAAGAATTTTATCCCGCAATTTTGACGTCTTTAATAACGCAAGCCGCGGCAGAGCGCAACCAAAGCGTAGCGCTAGTAAAAGATAAAATTTACGTCGTTTTCTGATTTAAATTTATATCGTATGTAGGAGCTAACATGAAAGCGCTATTTTTTATACTCGCAATAAAACAAGCGTGCAAATGGGTGCTTGATATGAGCGAGGAGGAGAAAGAGCAAATTTTATATTTGAGGCGATATTTAAAGCTAGGTTGCGAGGATGGTGACACGCAAATGTGCAAGGATTTAGTAAAAATAGGGAATTAGAGCAGAATTTTAAATACTAAATTGCCCCACTTGCAAGCTCATGAAATTCGGACTTTAAAATTTAATCTTAATTGGGCTATAATCTTAGAATTAATATTCAAAAAGGAGTTTTTATGCAAACACAAAATAATTTTATAAACCGCGAGCTAAGCTGGCTGCGCTTCAATACTCGCGTGCTGGAACAATGCAAAAAGGATATCCCGCTAATTGAAAAATTAAAATTTCTAGCGATTTACAGCACAAATTTAGACGAATTTTATATGATCCGCGTGGCGGGCTTGAAGCAGCTTTTTACCGCCGGCGTTATAACCAGCGGCGATGACGAGATGACGCCTCTTGAGCAGCTACGCGCGATCCGCTCCTATCTAAGAAACGAACAAACCGAGCTTGAGCAGCAGTATTTCGGCATCCAAAAGGAGCTTTGCAAAAACGGGCTTTTTATCAAAAGCTACGACGAGCTGCCGCCCGAGCTAAAGCCGGTGGCGGACGAGTTTTTCTTCTCGCAAATAATGCCAGTAATCGTCCCGATCGCAGTGGATGCGACCCATCCTTTCCCTCATCTAAACAATCTCAGCTTCTCCCTCGCAGTCAAGCTCTGCGATGAGGGCGCGCCCGAGTCGGTGCATTTCGGGATGATTAGAATTCCGCGCGTGATCCCGCGCTTCGTGCAGGTCGCGCAAAACACCTACGTGCCGATCGGTACTATCGTAAAACGCCACGCGGAGGAGATTTTCCCGGGCTACAAGCTCATCAGCTCCGCAGCTTTCCGCGTCACGCGAAACGCAGATATCGTAATCGAAGAGGAGGAAGCGGACGATTTTATGATGATTTTAGAAGCGGGGCTTAAACTGCGCCGCAAGGGGGCTTTCGTGCGGCTTCAGATCGAAAAGGGCGCCGATACCGAACTGCTGGAATTTTTAAACTCCCATCTTAAAATTTTTTACAAAGATATATATGAATGCGCCGTGCCGCTTACGCTGGACGGGCTTTGGGAGATCGCTTCCAATAAGGATTTTTCCTTTCTAGCCCATCCTCAGTACTTGCCAAAGACGCTGCCCCCCTTTAACGAAAACACCTCCGTTATGAGCGCGATGGAGAAGGAGGATATCCTGCTGATCCATCCTTATGAGAGCTTCGATCCGGTGCAAAAACTCATCAAAGAGGCCGCAAAAGATCCAAAGGTCATCTCGATCCGTATGACGCTGTACCGGGTGGAGAAAAACTCCCCGATCGTTCAAAGCCTGATCGAAGCCGCAAGCGACGGCAAACAGGTAACGGTGATGGTCGAGCTTAAGGCGAGGTTTGATGAGGAAAACAACCTGCACTGGGCGAAGGCTCTCGAAGACGCGGGCGCGCACGTGATCTACGGCATCACGGGCTTTAAAGTCCACGCCAAGGTAACTCAGATCATCAAAAAAGAGGACGGCAAGCTTAAATTTTATATCCACCTAGGCACGGGCAACTACAACGGCTCGAGCGCTAAAATTTACACCGACGTGAGCTTTTTTACCTGCGGTGACCGCTTCGATAAGGACACGACGAATTTCTTCCATATTCTCTCGGGCTACAACAAAAACCGCAAGCTGGACAACCTCTCTATGTCGCCGATGCAGATCAAAGAGCGGCTCCTGGCGATGATAAAAAATGAGGAAAAGCAAGGCTCTGCCGGCAGGATCATCGCTAAGATGAACGCTCTTGTCGACGGCGATATGATCAAGGCGCTGTATAAAGCAAGTGCGGCGGGCGTGAAGATCGATCTCATCGTGCGCGGCATCTGCTGCTTGCGCCCGGCGCTTAAGGGCGTAAGCGAAAATATCCGCGTGATCTCGATCGTCGGCAAATACCTGGAGCACGCTAGAATTTTTTACTTCGCGCACGCGCAGCCTAGCCTATACATCGCGAGCGCGGATTGGATGCCGCGAAATTTGGAGCGCAGGCTGGAGCTTATGAGCCCGATTTACAACGAAAATTTGCAAAACAAGCTCAAAGAAATTTTAAAGCTTCAGCTAAGCGATAACGAGCTTGCATTCGAGCTGCAAAGCAGCGGCGAGTACCGAAAGATCGTGCCGAAAAAGGGCGAAGAGAAAATCGACGATCAGGAATTTTTAGAATTTTACTTCAATAAAATTTATAAAAATATCCGCAAACACGACGAAAGCGGCACGGTGCTAACCAAGCTTTTGAAGGAGAGTTAGACATCTAGAAATTTTGCGTCGTTTGGGCTAGCTATTCGCTAAGCCCACGCGCAGACCGAGATCATAAAATATTAAATGCAGAATTTTAAGCCGTGAATGCGTGAGTAGATTTACAGAAATTTCAAAGGGATTAAATGAAAAGATATCTTTATCTAGCCGTTATAGCTATGTTTTGCATGGGGGGAGTCTTTGAAGACGCGGATAAGCTCTATGAGGACGGCGATTATCCTAAAGCGATAAAAATGTGGCAGCGCAGCTGCGACGGTGGAGATACGCGAAGCTGCTATAGGCTCGGGAACTTATATAGATTCGGCAGGAACGTCATTAAAACTATCAAAAAGCGGCGAATTTTTATCAAAAAGCCTGCGATGACGGAGATATGACC
>CAURFS010000230.1:0-2897 GCA_963523845.1 uncultured Campylobacter sp.
GAATTTTATCCTAAAATTTCGCAAGTGGAATTTTACTCCACGGAAGCTAAATCTAACTTGATGAAATTCTGCATCTACGGAATTCTGCACGATCGATCTTATCTATTTTGAATTCTACTTTGCGGAATTTCGCCTATTAAATTAACCGACGAAATTCCGCGCCGCACCTAGTTTGGAACTATTTTTTGCTCATATGTGGGTTGAGCATAGATTTAGGCTCTAGGATCTTATCGATCTCCTCTTTTTTCAAATATCCGCGCTCTAGGCAGATTTCACCGACGGATTTTCCTGTTTGCAACGCTTCTTTAGCGATGCTTGCGGATTTCTCGTAACCGATGTAAGGATTGAATGCAGTAACGATACCGACAGAATTTAGCACCGATTTTAGGCAAGCTTCAGGGTTTGCTTTTAGATGTTTGATAGCTTTTTCAGCTAGTGTATTCATCGCATTTTCCAAAAGCACGATCGAGTTAAATAACGCATATGCGATGCCAGGCTCAAACGCATTAAGCTCGAATTCTCCGCGCTCGGAGCAAAGCATAATAGTCACGTCGTTGCCGATTACCTCGTAGCAAGCCTCGCCTACGACCTCGGCGATGACCGGATTTACTTTGCCCGGCATGATGGAGCTGCCCGGTTGCATCTTAGGAAGCTCGATTTCGCCTAGACCGCATCTAGGACCGGAGTTCATAAGACGTAGGTCGTTTGCGATTTTGCTTAGGCGGACGGCTGCTGTTTTTAACGCGCCGCTAACGTGGACGAAGTCCGCGGTGTCTTGTGTGGCGGCGATGAAATCCTCTGCAGCTTTAAATTTAACGCCGGTGATTTCGCCCAGTTTTTTCTCGACTACGTTTTTGTAATCAGGGTGGCAGTTGATGCCCGTACCAATCGCCGTAGCGCCCATATTTAGGTAAGTCATCGACTCTCTAGCAGCTTTGATAAGCGCGATATCGGTTTTGATGTAGGTAGCAAAAGCATTGAAAGTGTTTCCAAGAGTAGTAGGAACGGCGTCTTCAAGCTCCGTCCTTCCCATTTTGATGACATCTTTGTATTCTTTGGCTTTAACTTCAAGCTCTTTTTTCAAATTTTCCATAGCTTTTAGTAGATCGGTTAGCTTGGCGTAAGCGGCGACTTTGATCGAGCTAGGATAGGTATCGTTGGTGCTTTGACCCAAATTTGTGTGGTCGTTTGGATGAAGGTATTGGTATTCGCCCTTTTTATGTCCCATACTCTCCAAAGCTATGTTGGTGATGACCTCGTTGGTATTCATATTCGTCGAAGTTCCGGCGCCGCCTTGGATCATATCGACTACGAATTGATCTCTGAACTCTCCTGCGATGAGCCTGTCGCAAGCTTTTGCAATCGCATCGGCTTTTTGTGCGTCTAGGACTCCGACCTCTTTATTGGCTAGTGCAGCTGCTTTTTTGATTTGTGCAAATGCCTTGATAAAAAATGGATAGTCTTTGAGCGCTCGTCCGCTTAGATGGAAGTTCTCTAGTGCCCTAAATGTCTGCACACCGTAGTAAAAATCGTCGGAAATTTCTAATTCACCGATGAAATCGTGTTCTTTTCTGGTCTTTGCCATAATAAGTCCTTTCGTTGAAATTGTTAATGGAATTTTAAAGCTTTTAGTATTAAAAGCAGCTTAAAACGTAACGAAAAATTAAAATTTAGAAATTAGTATGATTGTTTAAGGCTTTAAATAGAATTTTACTTAAAAAATATTTTGGAATTCGCTATTAAGGCATAATTACACTTTAATAGAAATATCGTATTGCACGCAGATTATGAAAGTGAAATTATAAAAATTCTTGTTTAGCTTAAATTATAATTTGAAAAATTTGAAGTTAAAGGCGGCAAAATGGAATTTTTCATTGTATTTGTATTTACTAGCACGGAGCTATTTTTTGCGTTTTATAAAATAAACATATAGGAGCGAGATTATAATGACGACAGCGAACAGAGCGATCGTAATTAGATGCAGATCTTGCTTGATTAGCTCCTCGTTTTCGCCGATGAAATATCCTAAGCTCATCAGTATTAATGTCCAAATTGCAGCTCCAAGCCCGGTAAATAACACGAAGCGCGCGACATTCATCTTTGCAAGCCCTGCAGGAAGGCTGATGTATTGACGAATACCTGGGATTAGGCGGCAGTTAAACGTTGAAATTTCGCCATGGCGGTTAAAAAAAGCTTCGAATTTTGCAAATTTCTCCTCGGTAATGCCTACGTATTTGCCGTATTTAGCGATAATCTTACGTCCAAAAAAGTAGCATAGATAGTAATTAAACAGCGCGCCGGTGATGCTGCCGCCAAGCCCACAAACAAATGCCGCAACAAAGCTCATCTGCGATTTTGAGGCCAGATAGCCCGCAGGGATCATCACGACTTCACTTGGGAAAGGAAAGAAGCTGCTTTCTAAAAACATCATCACAAAAACGCCAAGGTATCCCCAGCCCGCGACAAATTCTACGATAAAATTTACGATATTAGAAAGCATTTGAATTCCTTGATTTAATGTGTAAAAACCAGCTGTACTTAAAATTCCGCAAAATTTAACATCGACAGAGCGAATAAGTTTAGAATTTAACAATCCGGCGATACAAGAGTGATCTTAAAATTTCACAAAATTTAGCGCATATAAAACAAAGGCGCGGGCTAAAATTTATCCCTGCAAGTTACTGCCGCAGCGAACTTGCATATAAATTTAATAGCCTCGCGCCTTAAAATTAAAACTATTTTGCGTATTCGATGTTTAGTTTGCCGAATAGCTCATTAGCCTTGTCATCGATTTTTTTGTTTACTTTGCTTGGAAGTAATTGATTTTTGATGAGATCTTTTACCTTTTCAAACGGCATAGTCTCAGCCTTTTTGCTGCTTTCTTTGTAGATTACATG
>CAURFS010000231.1:0-2879 GCA_963523845.1 uncultured Campylobacter sp.
CCTCAGCTATGAGGGCCCTGGTCGGTTTATCGTCTATTACTCTTTCGTTAAATACGTTATATACGCTAAAATTTACGCTAGCGTTTTTCGTGATTTTATAGTTAGTCCCGACATCGGTGACGGCGTAGCCCTTAGTGTTTACATATACGCCATTTTTTACCCTGCTTATATAATTTACCTGCGTCCAGAAGCTCAGATCGCTATTAAAGTCGTAATCAAGTCCCGTTTTTATCATATAGCGCGGGGTGTCGGTCAGCGCTTTGCCCTCGTTTTCGCCTGATTTTTGTTTTGATTTAGCATAGGTATAGTTTGCGTGAAATGCTAAATTTGATAAAATTTTCCACTCGCCGCTAAGCTCAAGTCCGTCTATGGAGGCTCTGCCGATATTTACGTTTTCATAAATTCCAAAATAGGTTTTGCCTTGATAAACACAAGTCCAAGTAGCGGGATTATTAAAATCCGCTCCCGATCCCCAGCCGCCGCATCTTACGACGCTATCGATCTTGTCTTTGAAGTCGGTGTGAAAAACGGTCGCCGAAAGGCTTAGATTATCGTTATTGTCATACATCGTTCCGACCTCGTAATTTACGCTAGTTTCGGGCTTGAGGCTGCTTCGCCCCAGTCTGATACCGCGTCCGTGATTTATCGGAATTTTTAGTCCTTCGGATCTATCGTCGATATTAGGCGTCGTATAGCCCGCCGATACGCCTCCCTTAAACGATAAATTTTCATTTAGATGATAAACGATGTAGCCGCGCGGCGCAAAGTGTCCGCCGTAGTCTTTGTCGTAGTTGTATCTTAGGCCCGCAGTCAGTGCAAGCGCGTCCGTGACATAAAAATTATCCTCTCCAAATACCGACACATCCCATCTTTTTAGATGCGCATCATCGCTAAAGCCCAGCTCATTTTGTGATGAATCCAGCTTCTCATGGCGATACTGCGCGCCGAGCGTTAAGGTATTTGAGTCAAAAAGATACGAGCCTTGAGTATTAAATATCGTAGATCTTAGCCTGATGTCGCTTGCGGCTTGATCGGAAAAGGTTTTTGTAACCTCGTGCGATAGATAGGTATCGGTTAGAAATTTATCGTATCTTCCGCTATGCGAGAGCGAAATTTGATCGTCTTTGTCGTCTTCGTGAGTGTTATATCCCAGATACGCCGTTTTGCCTAGAGTTCTTGAGGTCAAGTTTTTAGTGTGTTTGTAATCAAGCGCGAGATCGTCGTTCTCGGTAGGCTTATACATAAGCTTCGCACCGAAATTCTTATCCGCGTCTTTTGGATTGCCGTAGTCTTTGGCGTCTTCAAATTTATGAAAATATCGCCCGTAAAGCGAAATTCCGAGTGCGTCTGGCACTATCGCGCCGCTTGCATAAAATCCAGTAGAGTAGCCATTGCCTATGTCTTTGTGCTGCGCGATATCGTAGTAACCGTTTATATTGGCGCTAGGTTCATTAGAAAAGCCCTTGGTGATGATGTTTATCACGCCGCCCATAGCGTCGGTACCGTATAGAGAGCTCATCGGTCCGCGGATGACTTCCACGCGCTCTATAGCATTTGCGGGCGGGATGAAGCTTTGGATGCTTCCTTGCGAGCCGAAACCCGGAAATGCGCTCTCGCTGGAAACAGGACGACCGTCGATTAAAATTTTAGTATATTTTGAATCCATACCACGCATTCTGATATCGCTTTTGCCCTTCATTGAGCTAAATCAAGGCGCGGAATATACGCCGGGTATATCCTTTACGATGTCGGCTACGTCTTTGTGATTTCTCTTTTCGATCTCTTTTTGAGGTATTACCGAGATCGACGCCGGCGCTTCTTTGATATCTTGCTCAAAGGCGGTGGCGCTTACGACGATCTCTCCTAAATCGGCCTCTTGCCCCCCATAGTTGTGCGGTTAAAACCGAAACTGCCACGAGCGATAAATGCAAACTGCGCATTATTATGTCCTTTTGATAAAATTTTGCGAATGAAATTCACGGACGAAATTATAGCTCCGAAAAGATTAAATATTTATGAAATATTAAAAGGCGTTATCGCTATCAAGCATATTTGATTCTCCCGTGCAATCGCTATTTATAGGCATTGATGAATAAAATTTTATTTGCTCTTGGCGGTTTAAAGAGCGAATGAGAAATTTAAAGGCTAATGAGCTTTAAAAATTTACGCCGCGTTGTAAATATCAAAATTTAAATGCAGTGAGCTCGGGGTATCTGTCATTAGTGTGCGCCGTGGGTTTTTGCGGAGAAAGAGACTTTGCGAAGCGTAGCCGATGCGCACAGGAGCGAGCGGCAATTAAATTTTCACTATGAATTTAAAGCAGGGTATTTTTGATACTAATTTTTCAAGCGTTAAAATGCGGCTTGCAGCGGTTAGTGCGGTAAATTTACTTCGCGGTTGCAGTTAAAATTTCCGCCGCGCGTAGTAAATGTCGCGCAGAGGTAAATTTGCCGCCTAGAAGCTAAATTTCGCGTCGCAGTTAAATATCTCTGTCCGCAATAGTC
Organism: uncultured Campylobacter sp.; assembly: GCA_963523845.1. GTDB lineage: Bacteria > Campylobacterota > Campylobacteria > Campylobacterales > Campylobacteraceae > Campylobacter_B. The sequence goes on from CAURFS010000231.1 coordinate 2,505, forward strand.
AAATCGCAGCGAGCTCAACGCTGCAAATTTAGAGCCCGCAGGCATAAACGCTTGACTTGCAGCTGAGCCGCGACCTCTTACTGCAAAGCGCCTAGTTTGCATTTCCGCGGCTGTATAAAACAAACCGCGCCGCGTTTTAAATTTTAAAATTTTATTTGAATAAGCTGTTTACGCTCTCGTCGTGATATACGCGCCTGATGACCTCGCCGAAAAGCGGAGCGACGCTGATTACCTTAATGCGGTCGCTTTCCTGCTTTAGCGGGATTGTGTCGGTCACGACGAGGCCGTCTAGCGCGCCGCTTTCGATGCGCTCGTATGCCGGGCCGCTCAGCACGGCGTGCGTACAAAACGCGCTGACGCTCTTCGCGCCCTGTT
>CAURFS010000232.1:0-2878 GCA_963523845.1 uncultured Campylobacter sp.
ACACAAAACGCGCCGGCGCGCAGATCGGCGAGCTGCTGGGTACGTCGGCGTATTTGGCGCCCGCTGCGGGCATCGTAAAGATCATAAAATACATCCTTTTTGATACTTGCGGCACGCTCGCCTGCTGCGTCGCGGATAGATCGGGGGTGCCTTTGGGGCGCTTCGTAAGCGTCGGCAAAATGGGCGCGATAGAGAGAAATTTCGCCTACTCGGGCGAGTTTTACGCGCAGCTTGAACGGATGCGTGAGCGGATAGCGGAGCTAAAGTTTTAGTGGAAATAAAGCGAATTCGACGCGACGCGGAATTTACAGAGCTAAAATTTTAAAGCGCAGAATCCTTGTGATAGAATTTGCAGCATCAAATTTCACTTTGGCAAGAAATTTAAGCTCGCGGAATTTTGTAGCGTAAAATTTCATTCGCTGCGGAATTTTAAAATTTGCGCAATTTTGCCCGCTGTGAAATTTTATAGATTAAAATTTTACTTTGGCGAGAATTCTGCGTGACGTAAAATTTTTAAAGCCACAAAATTTTAAAATTTAAACTCTGCAAAATTTAAAAACGAGAGAACTTTAATGCGATCAAAGCAGGCTTGCGCCGCAAAATTTCAAATTTTAAATCGCGAAGCGGGATTTAGTGCGGATTTTGATAAATTAAGGAGAAAATATGAGCGAAAATGAGAGCCAGCGCGCCGTCTGGACGGATGAGAGCCGCTGTAAGGCGTGCAACATCTGCGTAAGCGTCTGTCCTAGCGGCGCGATCGCGATGAGACAGGATGAGGGCGCCGTGCAGGGCATGATGATCGACGTGGTGGATGAGGGTGCCTGTATCGGCTGTAGGGAGTGCGAGTTGCACTGCCCTGATTTTGCGATTTTCGTTGCGCCCAAAGGCTTTAAATTCGCTCGTCTAAGCTCTCAGGCTAGAGAGATGGCTGAAAAGATCAAAAACAATAATTTTATGAAACCCAAGGACGCATAATGAGAGAGGTAATTTCCACAGGCAACGCCTTAATTGCGCGTGCGGCGATTGATTGCGGCTGTAATTTTTTCGGCGGCTATCCGATCACGCCGAGCAGCGAGATCGCGCACGAGATGAGTCGCTTGCTACCTAAGGTCGGATGCAAATTTAACCAGATGGAGGAAGAAAATTCGGGCATGTCTGTAGCTATGGGCGCGTCTATGAGCGGTGCGAAGGCGATGACGGCAAGCTCCGGTCCTGGAATTTCGCTGAAATCAGAGCAGATTGGACTTGGCTTCATCGCTGAAATTCCGCTTTTAATCGTAAATGTTATGCGCGGAGGTCCTAGCACCGGGCTTCCTACGCGAGTGGCGCAGGGCGATATTTTGCAAGCTCGCAACCCCACTCACGGCGATTTTCAAAGCATCGCGCTGTGCCCGGGCTCACTAAAGGAGGCTTATACGCAAACCGTGCGTGCCTTCAATTTAGCCGAGCGGTTTATGACGCCGGTATTTTTGCTACTTGATGAGACGCTTGGGCATATGCAGGCAAAGGCGGTGCTACCTGAAATTTCGGATCTAAAAATCGAGCGCAGGGCGGAATTTAAAGGTGGTCCGAAAGATTATGAGCCTTACGATGCTGCGCCCGATAAGCCTGCGGTGCTAAATCCCTTTTTTAGGGGATACCACTATCACATAACGGGGCTGCATCACGGCGCGAAGGGCTTTCCGACCGAAAACGAGCAGATCGTGCATCGCTCTATAAAAAGGCTTTTTAATAAAATTTCGGCGCATGAAGATGAGATCGTGCAATACGAGGAATTTATGCTAGATGACGCTGATGCTTGCATCATCGCCTACGGCAGCGTTAGCTTAGCAGCAAAAGACGCGATTTTAAAGCTACGTGGGCAAGGCGTGCGTGTGGGACTTTTTCGCCCGATCACGCTGTGGCCAAGCCCTGCGCGCAAGCTAAAGGAGTTAGGGGAGAGATTTAATAAAATTTTAATCGCCGAGCTAAATTTAGGGCAGTATCTGCTAGAGGTGCAGCGCGCTTGCTTGAGGGATGATTTTAAGACGCTTCTTAAGGCAAACGGCAGACCGATCAGCCCTAGCGAGATTATCGAGAAAGTAAAGGAGCTTTAAATGGCGTTTGATTACGACAAATATCTAAGAACGGACAAGATGCCTACACTTTGGTGCTGGGGCTGCGGCGACGGAGTGATCTTAAAAGCGATCATCCGCGCGATTGACCGCATAGGCTGGAGTATGGACGATGTGTGCGTGGTAAGCGGTATCGGCTGTAGTGGCAGGATGTCTAGTTACATAGACTGCAATACCGTCCATACGACGCACGGACGTGCGATAGCTTATGCTACGGGTATCAAGCTTGCAAATCCAGGCAAACACGTAATAGTAGTCACTGGCGATGGCGATGGGCTTGCGATAGGGGGCAATCACACGATCCATGGATGCCGCCGCAATATCGATCTAAATCATATCTTAGTAAACAATTTCATCTACGGGCTTACGAACTCGCAGACGAGTCCTACGACACCGCGCGGGTTTTGGACGGTTACGGCACAATACGGCAATGTCGATCCCAGCTTTGATGCGGCGAAACTTGCGATCGCTGCTGGGGCAACTTTTGTCGGACGCGAGAGCGTGACAAATCCCGAAAAAATCGAGCGACTTTTGGCTAAGGGCTTTGAGCACGAGGGTTATAGTTTTTTTGATATTTTTAGCAACTGCCACGTAAATTTGGGTCGTAAAAATAAAATGAGCGAGGCGGTGCAAATGCTAAAGTGGCTTGATTCGCGCACGATTTCCAAGGCGAAATTTGACGCTCTTAGCGAGGATGAGCGAGCAGGGCTATTTCCGCTTGGAGTTTTACACGAAGATAATGAGCATACCGAATACACAAAGGC
>CAURFS010000233.1:0-2861 GCA_963523845.1 uncultured Campylobacter sp.
AGCTAAGGCCGGACAAGACGGCGAATGGTCTGCAAAGATTATGGAGCTTATGGATGCGGTTGATAGCTATATTCCAACCCCTGTTCGCGATACTGATAAAGATTTCCTTCTTCCGATCGAAGATATTTTCTCGATTTCCGGTCGCGGTACCGTTGTAACCGGTAGAATCGAAAAAGGTATCGTTAAAGTTGGCGATACTATCGAGATCGTAGGTATTAAACCTACTCAAACTACTACCGTTACCGGCGTTGAGATGTTTAGAAAAGAGATGGATCAAGGTGAAGCCGGCGATAACGTAGGTGTTTTATTGCGCGGTACCAAGAAAGAAGAAGTAGAGCGCGGTATGGTTTTATGCAAACCAAAATCGATCACTCCTCATACTAAATTTGAGGGCGAGGTTTATATCCTAACTAAAGAAGAGGGCGGACGCCATACTCCATTCTTTAATAATTATAGACCGCAGTTTTACGTTCGTACGACAGATGTTACCGGTTCGATTACTCTTCCTGAGGGGACCGAGATGGTAATGCCTGGCGATAACGTTAAAATCACCGTTGAGCTAATCGCTCCGATCGCTCTTGAGCAAGGTACGCGCTTCGCGATTCGCGAAGGCGGTCATACTGTAGGCTCAGGCGTCGTTTCGAAAATCATCGCTTAATTTTTTGCAAGCGGAATTTTAAAATTCCGCTTGCTTTTTTATTCAAGGAAACTAAATGGCAAAGAATTCAAGTAGAGTAAAGGTCGGATTAAAATGCTCCGAAAGTGGCGATATCAACTATACTACTTATAAAAATAGCAAAACTACGACCGAAAAACTAGAACTTAAAAAATATTGCCCTAGATTAAAAAAGCACACGCTTCATAAAGAAGTAAAGTTAAAAGGCTAATTGTTTATAGGGCAATAGCTCCAACGGTAGAGCGCCGGATTCCAAATCCGATGGTTGGGGGTTCGAATCCCTCTTGCCCTGCCACGAGGATTGGGTATGGAAAAAGTAAAAGAGTATTATAAACAAGCAAAAGTAGAGTTAGATAAGGTAATTTTCCCGACTAAAGATCAGACTAAAACAGCATATATCTCTGTGGTCGTCGTAGTCGTAGTTATCGCACTGTTTTTAGCGCTAGTGGATCTAATTATGTCCGCTTTAATAACGGCTTAAGCAAGGATACAATATGGCAAATAAATGGTATGCGATACAAACTTACGCCGGCAGCGAGATGGCGGTAAAGCGCGCAATAGAAGCGCTAAAACAAGACGAAGCACTTGAGGCTAAGATCGGCGAAGTGCTAGTGCCTACCGAAGATGTTATAGAGGTCAAAAATACAAAGCAAACCATCAAAGAGCGTAGCTTATATCCAGGATATTGCTTTGCAAATTTAGATTTGGATACCACTTTATGGCATAGAATTCAGATGCTGCCTAAGGTAAGTCGCTTTATCGGCGAGGCGAAAAAACCCTCTCCGCTACCGGAAAAAGATATCGAGATAATTCTAGAAAAGATTAATAATCGCGAGGCTCCTAAGCCCAAGATTAATTTCGATGAGGGCGAGACGGTTAGGATCGTCGATGGACCTTTTGCTAATTTCAACGGCATCGTAGAAGAGTATGATATGATACATGGCAAGCTTCGCCTCAATGTTTCGATCTTCGGACGAAGCACGCCGATTGAAATTTCATACTCGCAAGTTGAAAAGATTATTTAAATTTTATAAGGAGTAAATTTATGGCTAAGAAAGTTGTTGGCGAAATCAAGCTGCAAATAGCGGCCGCAAAAGCAAATCCAAGCCCGCCAGTAGGTCCTGCATTAGGACAAAAGGGTGTTAATATTATGGAATTTTGCAAAGCGTTTAACGAGCGAACCAAAGATATGGCGGGCTTTAACATTCCTGTTATCATCACGGTTTACGCCGATAAAAGCTTTACTTTCATCACTAAGCAACCGCCTGCGACGGATTTGATCAAAAAAGCGGCGAAGATAGATAAAGGTTCGGACAACCCTCTTAAAAAGAAGGTAGCATCCCTAACCAAGGCTCAGGTTTTAGAGATCGTCGAGAAAAAGATCGCCGATCTGAATACCAAAGATAGAGAGCAGGCGGCTAGGATTATAGCGGGTTCGGCTCGTTCTATGGGTATTACGGTTACTGACTAGACCTTTTGACCGCTAAGGTTTAAAAAAGCGGTAGCACTTTAATTGCGGAGAAATATATGCCAAAAAATTCAAAAAGATTCAACGAACTTTTAAAAAAAGTTGACGTAAATAAAATTTATAGTGTAGACGAAGCGGTAAGCATGGTAAAAACTTTAGCTTCTGCTAAATTTGATGAGACGGTGGAGATCGCTCTTAAACTAAACGTAGATCCAAGACATGCCGATCAGATGGTGCGCGGCTCAGTCGTTTTGCCTGCCGGCACTGGCAAGAGCGTTCGAGTAGCCGTGATTGCAAAAGACGCAAAAGCTAGCGAGGCTAGCGAAGCGGGTGCCGATATCGTGGGCGCCGATGATCTGATCGAAGAGATTCAAAAAGGAAATATAAATTTCGACGTTCTTATCGCTACTCCAAATTTAATGGGACTAGTCGGTAAGGTAGGTCGTATTCTTGGTCCAAAAGGCGTTATGCCGAACCCTAAAACCGGTACCGGTACTATGGATGTCGCTCAGGCCGTTAAAAATGCTAAGGGTGGACAGGTAAATTTCCGCGTCGATAAGCAGGGAAATATCCACGCAGGCCTTGGCAAGGCTAGCTTTAGCAAAGAGCAGATTTTAGACAATCTTACGACGTTTATTAAAACCATAAATAAGCATAAGCCAGCGACTGCGAAGGGTAGATACGTAACTCATGCATCGCTTTCACTTACTATGAGTC
>CAURFS010000234.1:0-2828 GCA_963523845.1 uncultured Campylobacter sp.
GCACTCGCACTATCAGCCCGCCCGCTAGATCCCCGAGCTCGTCAAAAAGCTGCGCCGCCGTTTTATCCTCGCAAGGCGTGTAGGCAAAATCAAGCATATCGCCCGTATCAAGCCCCACGTCCATCAACATCGCCGTCACGCCCGTCTGCTTTTCGCCCGCCAAAATCGCGCTTTGGATCGGGCTTGCGCCGCGGTATTTTGGCAGGATCGAGGCGTGCAGGTTTATACAAGGCGCGATATCAAGGATAGCCTGCGGCAAAATTTTACCGTACGCTGCAACCACGATAAAATCAGGCTTTAGCTCTTTTATCTGCGCTGCGACCGCCTCGTCTTTGAGTGTCGCGGGCTGAAAGATCGGCACGGCAGGCAGATACTGCTGCGCGTAAACTTTAACCTCGCTCGGAGTTAAAATTTGCTTCCTGCCGACGGGCTTATCGGGCTGCGTAAAGACGGCTACGATATTAAATTTCGCCCCCGTAAGCGCGCGTAAAATTTTAGCCGCATACTCGGGCGTTCCCATAAAAATTATATTCATTCTTTTCCTTTAAATTTGGCCACATCAGGGCGCGAGCGATCATGCAGACGCTAGTTGTGCTCGCAATAAATTTTGCGCAGACCGTGATGTAACCATGGGTTCACTCGCGCGTCTTATTTGACGGCGGATTGATTTTTATCCTCGGATCCATCCGGCCAAGGCCAAAAAGCGCACGGATCTTCGGACCAATAAATCTTTGCAGACGGTTTCGCTCCCAGCTCATCAAGGCTAATCTTGCCGTCACGATTAGCGTCCAACCTCTTAAATTCCGAGCCCGAGCGCAGATTTAGCTCTACTCTCAGCCCAGGCGGCACCTCGCTCGCCATCCACTCCTGCAAGCTCAGTGCGCCGCCACGATCCTTGTCGTTAAAGTCCATAAAATTCGGCACCGGATCGGCGGGATCGCAACCGTATGCGCCAAAGCATAAAAATACTAGAATAAAAATTTTATTCATTTCGCCTTCTTAAATTTTATCTTTTTGCGACGTTTGCGAGCGATAAACATAAAATTTACCCACATATTCGGGCGCGCTTAAGACCTGCATTCGCAAAAGCCCTCTGCGGCGCGACTTTTACCGCAGCCTACAGCTCCTTTTTCAGTAGCTCAAGCAGGTTAAATTTTAGCTCGTTTATATTTTGTCCCGTCGCTGACGAGATCGGCATCACGAAAAACGGCTTAGCGGCGTCAAACTCATAAATATCTTGTTTAAATTTCATCTCGCCAGCCGTGCCCGCAAGCCCCAAATGCGACAAAAAAGCGTCAAATTTTTCCTGCAAATTTTCGGCCGCGTCCGCGCGAGTTAGAGCGATCGCGTAGTCTCTTTTTGCAAGCTCTCCTGAAAATTTCGCCGTCTCAGCCCTCAGCGCGTCAAACTGTTCCTCAAGGCTGCGGTAGTTCGCAAGATCGAGCATAAAAAGCAAAATTTTCGTGCGCTCGACGTGTTTTAAAAACTGCACGCCAAGCCCGCGCCCTTCGCTTGCGCCCTCGATGACGCCCGGGATATCGGCCATGACAAAGCCGCTGTATTCGTCAACCTCGACGAGGCCGAGCTTTGGCGTAAGGGTGGTAAACTCGTAGTTTGCGATCTGGGGTTTGGCGTTTGAGACAGTAGAGATTAGCGTGCTTTTGCCCACGTTTGGAAAGCCTACGAGCCCAACGTCGGCGATGAGTTTTAGCTCCAATCTCACCTCGCGCGTCTGCCCCTCTAGGCCTTTTTGCGCGTATTCGGGGGCTTGATTGATCGAGCTTTTAAAATGCACGTTGCCAAGCCCGCCTTTGCCGCCTTTTAAAAACAGCCTCGTCTCGCCGTCGTTTAGCATATCAAGCACCAGCTCGCCGCTATCCTCGTCGTAAACGCTGGTGCCTGGAGGGACGATGAGATAGAGATCCTCACCGCTTTTGCCCGTCTTTTTGCGACCCTCGCCGGGCGCGCCGTTTTGCGCTTTAAACTCACGCTTGCCTTTGTAGGACGAGAGGGTGTGGGAGTTTTTATCTACTCTAAAATACACGTCGCCGCCGTCGCCGCCGTCGCCGCCGTCGGGACCGCCTAAGATAACGAATTTTTCGCGGCGGAAGCTGACGCAGCCCGCGCCGCCATTACCAGATTTAACGCTAAATTTTACGCTGTCTATGAACATAGCTATCCTTAAATTTAAAACGGCAATTATAGCCAAATGAGTTGAAGATAATTTTTAAACGGATGAAATTTTAAAAGAGGGGCTTGCGCCCCCGAAAATTTTAGCGGTAATTACGCGGCTGGGTAAACTGATACTTTTTTGCGGTTTTTATCTTTTCGCTCAAATTTTACGACGCCGTCGATCAGCGCGAAAATCGTGTGATCGCTACCCATGCCCACGTTGCTGCCCGGGTGCGTCGCAGTGCCGCGCTGGCGGATGATGATGTTGCCTGCACGAACGAACTCGCCGCCGAATTTTTTGACGCCCAAGCGGCGTCCGATACTATCTCTATTATTTTGGGTTGAGCCTTGACCTTTTTTGTGTGCCATTTCCTATCCTTTATGCGTTAATCGAAACGACTTTGACGCGGGTGTATTGGCGTCTGAAGCCGCGTTTTACTTTTGAATCTTTGCGTCTGCGTTTTTTGAAGATAACGACTTTTTTATCCTTGCCTTCACAAACGACCTCCAAAACCACCTTGGCACCCTTTACAAACGGTGCTCCTACCTTTAACTCGCCGTCGTTTAGCGCTAAAACTTCGCTAAGCTCGAGCTTTGCTTTCGGCTCAGCATTAAAATGGTCCAAATTTAGGTAGTTGCCCTCTTCGACCTTATAC
>CAURFS010000235.1:0-2825 GCA_963523845.1 uncultured Campylobacter sp.
CAATTTTTTCCTCAAGCTCATCCTCGCTTATTGCGACATCGTCTAGATAAATTTTAGATTCGCTATCCACTTTGATGGTAACTTTTTTATCCTCTTGCGGATTTTGCGAGCTCGAAGAAGATGGAAGATTTACCTTAATATGCCCCTGCGCAATGAAAGTCGAGACACTAAGCACGATCGCTAGCAGTACCAGCATAATGTCGATGAACGGGACGATATTTAGCCCGTCTCGTCTAGGAATGCTCATTTATTTAACCTCATCGTAGCGATTTAGAAGCACATCAACTTTACGGACGAAACCGTTGTAGATGATAAGCGTAGGCACGGCGACGACTAGACCGGTAGCCGTAGCTTTAAGGGCAAGCGAGAGACCTTGCATGATAGCCTTGGTATCGATACCGCTTGCAGTACTCATATCAAAAAATGTGATCATAATGCCGATGACGGTACCTAAAAGACCGATGTACGGGGCATTTGAATAAACAATATAAAGCGTCGTTAAATTTTTTGTCAGAGCCTCTTCATATAGCGCCTTGCTTTTGTAATCGCTCGCCTTAACCTTCGAATAAAAAAGCAGCCTTTCGATAGTAAACCACACGACTAAAAAGCTCATAAATCCGAGGATCGCAAAGATAATGTAATCCACGTAATGCGCCAAAAATTCCATAATGCCCATAAGCTCTCCTTAAAAATTTTAAAAATTTTTATAAATTCAGCAAATCGCCTTGCCAAAAAAATGAGCGATTTTATCAAAAGTAGATTTAATTTTTACTAAAATTTTGATGATCGATATTTAAATTATATTTTATCATTTAGCTTTATTTAATGATAATAAAGCATTCGAAGATAAAATTGCAATGATTTTAAAACGTCTTGATAATTAATATAAAATAAAGGATTAATTTTATATTATTTGCCATTCTTTAATCTCATTATCATTTAGGAGTTTCGTATGAAAAAATTTCATCTGGCTTTGTCTTTGTGCGCAGTTCTTTGCTTAAGCGGACAAGCAGACGAGAAATCAAGCGCTACGGACGCATCCAAAAGCAAGGATTCAAATACGCAAAGCCTGGGCGTAATCGAAGTTACTAGCGATTCTAGCACGCCTAGCACCGTGGATGATGTCAAAATCAACACCCGTAACGCCACGCTCGTCAAAGACGTATTTCGCGATATTCCTGGCGTGTATGTGGGCGGCACCAACGGCATGAATCAAAAAATTTATATGCGCGGCGTGAGCGATCGCGGTCTAAATATCACGATTGACGGCGCGAAGCAAAACGGCAATACCTTTCATCACAACGCCGATTTACTAATCGATCCGGATCTTATCAAAGCCGTAGAGGTCGATGTAGGCGCGCGCTCGGTCGTGAACGGCTCGGGCGCCTTGGGTGGCTCGGTAGCTTTTAAGACGGTGGACGCTTCTGATCTGCTTGAGGACGGTCAAGATATCGGCGCGAAGCTCAAAGTGGGTTATACGAGCAATAACGAAGGCTATTCGCAAAGCGCGATGCTCTACGGCAGGGCATTTGATAGCCTAGATATGCTTGCTGCGTTTAAGCACTACGGATATGGCTTCGGCGAATCTGGCAACGGCAAACCTACGGGCGGCGATGGCAACGATATAAATTATTTATTCAAAGTAGGTTATAGCTTTTTGGATTTTCATAAAATTTCGCTATCTACCGAGCATATGCAGTATAAAGGCTTGTATCCTTTGCGCCCGGAATTCGGCTCATGGCTAAACGGACAGCTGGATAACCGCAAATACGAGCGCGATACGCACACGATCAAATACACGTATAATCCAAGCGACCTGTTAGAGCTCGACATCACTGGATACTACACGAAGCATCAACGCATCGGTTCTACTTCGTCAGGCTCAAAATGGGGCGTCGAGACCAAGGGCGGCAAAATCGGTGCTAAGAGTAAATTTGAAACGGGCGATCTGGCTCATACGCTGCGCTACGGCTTTGATTACTACCGCTCCGAAAACTACGTTAAGCCCGGCAATCTGCGCCCCGAAAAGGTCGATAATTATAGCTTTTATATCGAGGATGCTATGCGATACGGCGGGCTTACGATAACTCCGGGCATCCGCTACGAAAGGCACGAGTTAAAAACTTACAACGGCAGAGGCGCCAACATCTCTAGCTACAAATATAAATTCGACGAAGTAAGCCCTGCTTTAGCGCTTGATTACGAAATCGGCGCGGGATTTGGAGCATTTGCGAGCTATGCGCGAGTATTTAGAGGACCAGACGTAATGGAGAGTATGATGGCTGCGGGCACGAGCCGCGGCAGGGTACTAGGCTGGCAGGCTAACGAAGATCTAAAAGCCACCACGGGCAACGCCTACGAAATAGGCGGTCGCTACAAAAGCGATCTGGGGGAGAACTCCTCAGTAAGCCTAACTGCGAAGTATTTCAGAACGGAATATAAAAATTTAATCGTAGATAACAATGCGGCGGGCGGGCGCGTAAATCCGATACTTTATAGAATCAACGCAGGCGGCGCGGACATCGACGGAGTCGAGCTTTACGCAAGATTGATACTTGAAGATCTTAGCTTAGCCGCGGGCTATACTCATCAACATATCAATTACAAAGATCGCGTCAGCGACGGAGCCGGCGGCTACTACACTTCAAACATCATCGGCTACCGCGACTACGGCGATAAATACACCTTCAATGCCGAGTACGCAATCTCTGCAGCGGATCTGCTGCTAGGCTACAACTTGCTATTTTTCAACTCCAAAAACGTAGTCGGCGCGGATAGCGACAAAAAGACGAAAGTGCCTAGCTACGCAGTTCACGATCTATACG
>CAURFS010000236.1:0-2822 GCA_963523845.1 uncultured Campylobacter sp.
ATCAAAAAGCCAGATATCACGAAAAATATATCGACTCCTATAAAGCCTCCTCCCATTTTATTTGGAAACGCATGAAAGCAGACGACAGATAAAACGGCTATTCCCCTTAAACCATCTATATCAGCTCTATATTTTGGATGAGATAAACTTGGATTATTCATTTTTTATAATTCCTAAATTCAATATGCGATAAGCTTAGCTCCGAGAGTAAGCATCTTATGAATTTAGCATAATTTATTTAAAAATTTACTCAAATTTGTCCCACCAAAGAAACTCCGACCGGGCTACCGATTACGAAATCTTTGCATATAAAATAGCTCAACGAAACTTAATGCAAACATAAGGAGTATTAACTTAAAGAGAGCCTAAATTTAAAGTTTCTCTATATAGAATTTTACCTATCTAATTTAGGTCGTCGCGGCGTTTTCTTTTAAGGAGGAAGGGGTGCTACTTGCTCTGCTTCGCTGCGCTCGCAAGAAACACCGCCGGGCCAACCTTGCGTCGCTACGCTCGTTTTGTGAGAGCGCTCCCCTTTCCCCTTAAAATCCCCAACCCCCAGCACGCTCAAGGGGCGAGCCTTGTGGCTAACGTTAATTTTAAATATGACTTGAATTACGACACGAAGAATTTCACGCTTGTTTGTTTCATTAGAATTAAATCCAGGCGTAGCCTGCACCGCTAGCGTCGTCGGGGGATGGGTGGGGTTTGTGGGCGAGCGGAGCAATGCGGTGCTGCGGGGCAGCGCCGCCTCCGCGAGAAGTGCGACCTCGCAATTGGAGACCCCTTCCCACTCCAAAAATATACATAACTTCATCTTAAGGAATGCGAATTTAGGTATAATACTAAAACTACACAGGAAGACCCATATTAGAAACTGTTGAGATTGATAAGAGAAAATCCGCTTAAGTTTAATTGAGCCTAGAATTTTACTTGCGATAATTTCAATATTATCGCAAGTAAAATAAATGTAGCTTAATCTAATTTAAATTTTTTAATATAAACGGCGCTACGAATCTTGAGCCGTTATTATTAAGGTGCTCGAGATCTCTATAAAGAATTTTATTTTTATCTGCTATATAGCAGGTCTCATTGTCACAAAAAGGTTCGTAAAGATCGTAAGTTTTTACTTGCGGGTAGTCTTTTATGACCTTGTTTACAACGTCCGTATACTTTTTTAAAGCATCAAAGTATTGTTTTTTATAGGCGCAATTATCATCTTTGCCTTTTATTTTTTCAAACCTTCCGCATAAATTTGGAGTATGCGGTAAATGAGGAGAATCTAAAACTATCAAAACTTTCTTATTCGCTTTCGTCAATACATCAAGCGTCCTTCTAAGTCCGTTTTCTACTATCATGTTTTGGTCTTTTTCTTGCAGATTTTGCATGTCTTTAGTACTATCATTGTACGAGCAATCGGGGTTATGTCCGAGTATTACTGTCGTAATATTTTTATCTTTAATAATAAAATCATATGCGCGGTCAATAAGTTTATAATTATTGATTCTATATTTCAAAGTATTTGGATCCGTGACATTTAGACAACTTGATACATCAATAAACGGAGCAGCGCCGATTGCCGAAAAGAGTATGACACCACTGTCCGTTTGCTCGCTTATTCCCAAATAAAGATCTTGAGCGTGAGAGTCTCCTACAATTGCTATTTTATTACCTCGCATTTTTTGCATTCTACATTCGTGACCGCCGATCGTGGACCAATCTGGAAAAAATTTTTTACAATTCGCCGCCGATTCGTTTAGGGCATTCGTCGGATCTGCTTCTGTAGTAATTTCTGAAGGGCTATTTATATAAATCATATAGCCAAGCATTCCGGTAGTCGCCATAGAGGCAAAAAGTATAAAAATTTTTGCTCTGGAATCTTTGCCAAATCGTATCGGTCTTTCTACGAAACGGTAAGTTAGCCATGCTAGTACTATTGATGCAAAGACGCATAATATTTTTATGACCCTATCAGGCTGTCCCACCAAAATATTAGCAAAAGAAAGTAGCGGCCAATGCCATAAATAAAGAGGAAAACTGATAAGCCCAAACCAAACCAAAATTTTATTCGACAATACTCTATTGCTTATCCATCCTCCGCCATTTTCTCCGGCAAATATTATCAAAACCGAACTTGAAATCGGTATTAATGCCCACAGTCCAGGAAACGGCATTTCTTTTTTGATTGTATGAAAACCGTATGCTAGTAAAACAATTCCGATAAATACACATAAATTTGACACAACCTCTCCGTCGTTTATTGTGTCTCTACGATATAATGTTTTACATAGATAATGATTGATATATATTTTAAATCTTCCTAGATACGCGCTATGATGCGTCGATAGCCGAGCTAAAATTCCTCCACAAACAAGTTCCCAAAACCTTGTTTGGGGCGAATAAAAATCTGCTACCCAATCTATTTGTATTTGATAGACATTGTAAGCAAAAGATATGGCCGTAAAAATGATAGATAGTACAAGCAGATTGAATTTAGCCCTCCACGCGATCCATAACAAAAAAGGCCAAATTATATAAAATTGTTCCTCTATACCGAGGCTCCAAAGGTGTAAAAGTGGTTTTAACTCCGATGCTACATCGAAGTAACCAGCTTCTTTCCATAAAATAAAATTTGCTACGAATCCTGCTCCTGCCGCCATATGCTTACCAAGCTGTTTATATTCATCTAAAAACAAAGCAAGCGATCCGAATGCAAGAGAGGCGATCAAAACAACGAGTAGTGCGGGAAAAATACGTTATATACGTCTTGCGTAAAATTGAGAGAAGCTAAAAGTATTTTTTTCTAAATTATTAAAAATAATCGT
>CAURFS010000237.1:0-2810 GCA_963523845.1 uncultured Campylobacter sp.
ATTTAAGAGGGCGCCGCTTTCAAGCAAAGCGTGAAATTTAATGGGGAAATTTAACGAGCTTTAGGCTCGATGAGCCCAAAGCTCACTCGGTCGCGCAAAAGCTGAAATATTTAAAACTCGCCTTTAACCGCGGCGATCCATTTATCAGCCCTCGCCTGCCAGTGCTCGTCGCCCTTAAAATCGATTGTAAGACCCACGAATTTGCCGTTTATGAAGGCGCGCGAATGTTTAAATTTATATCCCTCTGCGCCCCAAGCGCCGATGAGATCGGCCTTTTTAAGCACCGGCAAAAACGCACTCATACCGCTGCAAAAATCGCTGCCGTGGCGCTCGATGTTACCGACGCCGACTAGCGCGACCTTGCGTCCGTCAAAATCAGTTTTGTTTAAAAGCTCCAATTTGTCGTCAAATTTGGCCTGGATCTGTCCGTCGCCGTGCGTCGAAGCCGCAAAAATAAACGCGTTAGCGCCCGCCAAATCCTCCTCGCCAAGCTCTTTGGCCTCCTTGATCTCAAAGCCGAGCTTTGAAGCGATGTATTCGCTCACGACTTTCGTGTCGCCGCCTTTGGTGGCGTAAACTAATAGTTTTTTCATTTTCTCTCCTTAAAAATAAGAATGATTCTAACAAAATAAGATAAATTTTGAGTGAAATAAAAATTTTATAAGGCGCCCAGATACGGCACAATGCCTCGTATCCAGCTAATTTTAAGCGGCAGCGAGCCGGTAAATTTTAACGCCGCCGCTTAACCGCTCGTATAAAAATCCATAGTATAATGCCGCCCGTAGCTCATTACAAAGGAGAAAACATGAAGAATTTTACATTATGTTTGATCGCAGCAATGGCGCTTTGCGGCTGCGCGACTCCACAGGATCGATATGGTGGAGATATTTATGACGCGAGCGAGACGAACCGCATGAGGCAAAGCGATCGGATCGAGATCGTCGATGTCCTGCCCGCCAAAATCAACGTAGAGCGCTCCGAGGGCAATACGGGTAAAATTTTAGGTGGCGTCGCGGGCGGAACTACGGGTGCGGTCATCGGGCATAAGCTCGGCAAACATAGCAGCAGCAGGCGCTTAGCTGAGACCGTGGGGCTCGTGGGCGGCGCAGTAGTAGGCGCGGTCGCCGGAGATGCGATCCAAAACTCCCAAAAGACGGTGCAAGGCTCCAATATCATCTACAAGCTAAACGGCAAGGAATACTCATCCGTGCAAGCCGATCCGCCGTGCAGATTTAGACGCGGCAAGGCTCTGCTGATCCACACGGGCAGCGAAACGCGGGTGCAGCCAAACTCGGGATGTTAATAGAACTAAGTATGTTAAAAATTTAAAGCCGCCCAAAGCTTGCGGTGAAATTTTAAAATTTCATCGCGACGTTTAAAATTTCATCGCGACGTTTAAAATTTCATCGCGGCGTTTAAAATTTCATCGCGGCGTTTAAAATTTCATCGCGGCGTTTAAAAATTTAGAAGCGACGTTTAAAATCCCAAAGCGGCGCGGCTTTTGAAAATAGTGTCGCTAAAATTTGCGGGCGATCGAAATTTTAACTCTGCAAAATTTTAAGAGCCCGCTAAAATATTTTAATATATAATCGCCGCTTAAAAACAGGGAGCGGCGATGAAAAAAATCTATCTTAAAATTTGGCTACTTGCGTTTATAGCGACATTTGCAGCGATCCCCGCTGCGGCGGCGGAAGGCTTGGATTATTTATTAAAAACCAAAGAGGAAAAAGATTTAGCGATTGCTTGCGATAGCGGCGATGGAAAATACAGCGCATGCACGAGGCTAGTCGAAATTTTATCCAAGAAGTGCGACGATGGGGATTACGAAAGCTGCGGATCGCTCGGTATAGCGCTTTTGGTTACAATGGGTAGATATAAAGATTCCGTTTCAGCATTAAAGAAAGCTTGTGAGGCAGATATGATGTATTATTGCTTTTTGCTAGGAGGGAATGAAATATTTTACGGCGGAAATATACATAGAGCTATCGGATACTTTGATAAGGTTTGTTATGGAAAAGAGAGCGACAAGAAGGATTTTTCTTGCAAGATAAAGGAGCAATTAGAAATTTGCCTAAGCGATAGCGAGTGCAATCCTTTAAGAAAAGCGATGAGTATACTTGTACCAAAATAAAAATTTTAACAACGCGATAAATTTCATCCTATGGCCGATGCACTTCGCAAAAAAGCAAGAATAAAGCCGCTAAGAATATTACCCACACGCTTCTATCGTTTCGCTGCTATAAAATTTTACTCCGTCTCAAAAACCTCTCTTGCATATTTCATCCCCAAATCATACGCCTTTTCATTTAGCGCACGGGTTTTTTCAGGCACAGAGCGGAGCATTTGCTCTTTTACTAGCCCTGAGTCCATACAGCGACTAAGCTCTACTGCGATCGCTAGAGCCACGACACTTTGGGTGATGACATTTCCGACTTCGTATTTTGCGATGGTGATGATTGGAATTTCATAAATTTTAAAGCTTGCCCTATCCTCATCGCTCGGTGCTACTAAATTCGGCTCGATTACGATCACGCCGTATTTTTTCTCTCCTTTTTTGAAAGCATCGTAGCTACTCTGCGCCGTTGCAAGCATGAAATCGATCTCGCCCTCACTCGCGTAAGGATATAGAATTTCTTCATCGCTTAAGATAATATCCACTTTCGTAGGTCCGCCACGTACCTGAGAGGTATACGTAGATGCCTTGATTCCATAGCCGCCGTGCGCGATCTTTGCTGCAGCTAGAATCTCACCTGCTAAGATTACGCCTTGACCGCCTACTCCCACAAATCTTAATTGATTCATCTTAGTCC
>CAURFS010000238.1:0-2807 GCA_963523845.1 uncultured Campylobacter sp.
TCGGCAGGATCATAGTTAAAAACTCCTTTGAAAGTTTTTAACTTATCTTGAGCCTTATATAAAAAGAGTGCAGCCCATTTGTAGCGTAAATTTGGATTAAATTTTAAATTGTCTCAGAAAAGCTTCATTTCGGAAGTTTGATTATAAAATTTGAGCCGCCTTTTAGGCTCTCCACAACGAGCGAGCCCTTGCAGTGATCTTCGATGATGATCTTTGACATGTATAGCCCGATACCGGTGCCGTTTTTGCTGGCTTTGGTAGAAAAATACAGATCGAAAATTTTATCCGCGATCTCCTTTTTGATGCCGCCGGCGTTATCTTTTACACTTAAGCAAAGATAGGACTTTTCGATGTAGGTTGAAATTTCGATAACCCCATCGTCGATATTTCTTTCCAAAAAGGCGTCCTGCGCGTTTTTTATGATGTTTAAAATAACCTGCGAAACCTCGTTTTTATATGTGAGCAAAGTCTGGTTGCAGCCGTATTTCGCGTAAATTTTAATCTTTTGATTTTGCAGTATCGCTTTTACGATATTTATCGCCATATTGCAAAGCTCCTCTAAGCTCGTAACTTCCTTGATCTTAGCGGGCTTAAAGAAATTTCTAAACTCGTCGATCGTTTCGGATAGGTGCTTGGAATACTGCTCGATCTTGCCTAGCTCCTCCAAAAGAGCGGTTTTATCAAAAATATCTGCCATCAAGCAGCTAGTGCTTAGATACGAAGCCGTAGCCGAGATAGCGGATAGCGGCTGCCTCCATTGATGCGCTATCATATTTAAAATTTCGCCCATCTGAGCGAGCCTTGATTGATACTGAAGCTGCTCGTCCTGGCGCCTTATGAGCTTTAGCTGCTCCTCGATCTCGTGGTTGAGAGTTAAATTTAGCCGCTTGACCTTCAGCCTGCTTTGTTTTAGTTTCTTCTCCGCCATCACTCTTTTGGTGATATCTACCACTATCCAAAGCACCTCGTAGTTTAGCTGCAGGGCCTCATTTTTTCTTACTTTATTAAAGGCGATGTCTGCGAAATGTAAGTATTTTTCTTCGCTTAGATGTATGGTTTGCGCGGATTTATCGATGATCTCGTCGTATTCGTAGCCGAAAATTTTACAAAAGGTCTCGTTGCACTCCATAATATTTCTTTTCTTGTCCACGATGAAGATGCCGACGCCGGAATTTGAAAATATCGTCTCAAATCTCTGATGATTTTTTTTGATGTCCACTATCGCCATTTTATCCTGTATCCTTGTGAGTAGATATTTTCTATCAGCTTATAGCCGATTTTTCGGTGAAATCTGGATACGATATTTCTTACCCGCTTGTCGTCATACTCGTCGCAATCCTCGAACAGCTCGTTTTCTATCTCAAGACCGCTTGCGATCCGCCCGCTGGAGCTTAAAAGCAGCCGCAACAAAGAGGTTTCGTTTTTGGTTAGTTTGATAATTTCGCCCGCCTTGGATAGGGTTAAACTCTGCTTATCCCACACGAAATCGCCGCTTAGATAAATAAACTTTCCGGGTTTTGTTTCGATGCTTTGCGTGATTTTTTCAAGCACGCTTAGTAGATCCTCTGTCGTAAAAGGCTTTAGAATATAGCCGTCCACGCCGATAGATATGGCTTTGGTGAAAAATTTAGACTCGTCGTAGGCCGAGAAGATGACCGTTTTTACCGAAGGATCGATCTGTTTGATCCGCTCTAACATCTCAAGCCCGTTTATACCCGGCATATTGATATCGGTAAAAACAATGTCAATTTTGCCCGCTTTAAATTTATCGATGCCCTCCTGCACGTCGCCGCAGTTGGTAACCTGATGGAAAAACAGCCTTAAAATTTTCGCGGTCTGCTGCCTTACCTCATTATCATCCTCGACATATAGGGCGCGCATACTGCGAGTTTGAGCTTGTATTTCGTTTATATCCATAATGCAGTCCATTCTCTTTAAATTTATCCGTTATCGTAAATTTTATTCTGCCCGCCGCGATCGCGCTTTGAGCTTTAAATTTTAAATCGAAATGTTTCTACTCTACCTGCCCGAGCTTTTTAAGATAGGCAAAAATTTTAGCGATCTCGATCATTTTGTTTAGACTTTCGAGCAGTTTTGCGCTTTGTGAGCTCGGCGCAGATTTGAAAATTTCGCTATTTTCAACGCCGATTACGAGGCTGTTTTCGCCCAGATAAAGCTCGGTTTTACCGAACAAATTTAGAGTGATCGTCTGCATATTTTCTAAAATTTTTTTGTTTTGCAAAAATGCGGCGGCAGCGGGATTGTTTAGATATACGTCAAACGACGCGCTTAGATGCGGGCTGTCTTTAAGCAGCTTCAGATCCGATGCGCCGAAGATGAACTCTCCGCGCGGCACGACTAAAATTTTACTATCAAAAGTCTCGCTAAAATCAAATTTTGCAAAAAGCCCGTCGAAAATCGCCGTATCATCCTTCTTTTTAAGATGCAAAATTTTATCCAGCTCAAATACTCGATTTTCTCTGTTTTTATCGAAATCGCGACTTAGGCAAATGTCGCCGATTTTTATGCCAAATTCGGGCGTCTTTCCTACTATAGCGTGCTTGCAAGTGCATAGATTTGCCTCTTTACGGAGCGGATTTTTGTAAATTTCATCGAGTAAAAACGCGCCGAAAGGCTGAAAGGTAAGACGCAGCTCCTTTGCGATCCAAAGCAAAAATTCGTTTTTAAAAGCCTCCTCACTGAGCGCTTCAAATTTACGCGAAATGCGCACGGCTAGGTATTTGTAAGCAGGATAAGCAAGAGCTAGCAACACTAATAAAAACAGGAATGAGAAATCTCCGAAATCC
>CAURFS010000239.1:0-2779 GCA_963523845.1 uncultured Campylobacter sp.
GTTTTGAAATTTCGGTCGCAAAATACAGCGCAGAGTAAAGATCTGCCGTAATCTCATTTTCGTGCTGAGCGCGAACGAATTCTATAGCGCGCCATTTTGCCCCGGAGGGCGCGGTCTCAGCTGAAATTTTAAAATTTGGCGCGTAAAAGCGCTGCTTTAAAAAATCTAAAAATTTTACGTTTTTGGTTACGATGCCGATATTTACGCGCGCGAAGCGGTGAAATTCCCGCCCGAGCCCGGCAGTCGTGTAGAGGGTGAAATCCGCCGTTTTGAGCTTTAGCACCGTGTAGGTGCGGCCGCGCTCGTTCGTTTTGGCGTAGGCGTTTAAAATTTGCGCGTCGTAAAAAGCGTAGTTTTTCGCGCGAAATTCTTTGAATTCATAAAATTTCACGCCTAAGTTTATCGATAAAATTCCAAGCAAAATGAGCAGAAAGTATAAAATTTCACGTTTGCGGTAAAAGAGTTGAAGCTTCACGGGCGGTATTTAAGTTCGCGCATGCGGTAGAGCTTTAAAAGTTCGCACTCGGCGAAATTTTAAAATTCCAAGGTTCTATGCCGCACCGTCTCGTAAAAACCGGGCGGCGCGGCATAAAATTTAGCCTTAGCACGAATAATTCGTCGCAAACTCAAACGGCGTAGGGCGCGCCTCGTAAGGCCAAACCTGAGTTTCAAATTTAAAATGCTGATAGGTTTCGATAAAAAGTTCGCTCATTATCGGGCGCAGATACTCATTATCGCGGATCACCGCCTCTAGGCTGCCGCGAAGCGTGTGCGGAAGCTGCTCGATACCGCGCTCGCGGATCTCATCCAGGTGCAGCTTGAATAAATTCTCATCCATCGGCCCTACCGGCTCGGTTTTGTTTTTGATGCCGTCGATGCCCGCCATCAGCATCGCCGCAAATGCCAAATACGGGCACGCGGTGCTATCGGGGAAGCGCATCTCCGCGCGCACCGAGTGCTCGCCGCTGCCGTAAGGGATGCGGATAGAAGCGGAGCGGTTTTGGCTCGAATAAGTTAGAATGGACGGCGCCTCAAAGCCCGGGATCAGGCGCTTGTAGCTATTGGTGCTCGGGTTCGTAAACGCCGCGACGCTGCGCGCATGCTTTAGCACGCCGCCGATATACCACCTCGCCGCGTCGCTTAAATTTGCGTAGTTGCCCTTTTTGTAAAAGGTGTTTTTGCCCTTTTTCCAGATCGATTGGTGCACGTGCATTCCGCTGCCGTTATCACCGTAGAGCGGCTTTGGCATAAAGGTAGCGGTCTTGCCGTTTAGGTGCGCGACCATCTTTACGACGTATTTGTATTTTTGCACGTTGTCGGCGGCCTCGACGAGAGTGCCGTATTTAACGCCGATCTCGCCTTGGCCTTGCGCTACTTCGTGGTGGCAGATGAAGGTCTCAAGCCCGATTTGTTCAAGTACCTTTAGCATCTCGGCGCGCAGATCGACCATCGAATCGACGGGCTGGACAGGGAAGTAGCCGCCCTTTACGCCCGGGCGGTGACCGCTATTAAAGCCGTCTTTGTAGTTTTTGCCGCTGTTCCAATGCCCCTCTTCGGTATCTACCTTAAACATCGCGCAGTTCATATCGTCGATGATCTTTACGTCGTCAAAAACGAAAAATTCATTCTCCGGCCCGAAGTAGCAGGTATCTCCAAGACCTGTGGTTTGCAGAAACTGCTCGGCTTTTTTAGCGATCGAGCGCGGGCATTTTTCGTAAAGTTCGTTTTTATAGATGTCGTAAACGTCGCAGATGACGATGATCGTCACGTCAGCGGTGAATGGATCCAAAAACGCCGTTTGCACATCGGGCTTTAGCATCATATCGGATTTATCAATCGGCTGCCACGCCGCTACCGAGCTCGCGTCGAACGGAATTCCGTCGGCGAAGTCCTTCGGCAGGCGCTTGTAGTTGTAGGCGACGTGGTGCCAGGTGCCTTTTAGATCGGTAAATCGAAAATCGACGAACTCGACCTCGTTTTCATCGCAAAATTTAAAAAATTCCTTCACGTCATTAACAAATTTTCCCATATTTTTTCCTTTTTTCCGCCCGTATTCGGGCTAAATTTAACGGTGGATTTTAACATTATTTAGTTGAAATTCGACTTTATCTGCGCGCCGTTTTGCGCGGTGCGATTTTTAAAATTTCACGCCACTGAAGCTTTTGAAATTTTAAAATTTTAAAATTTCGCGTCGCCCGCGCCTTATTAAATTTAAGGAAGCTAGGCTAAATTTAAAGGGGCCAGCCGAAAAATTTACGCCAAATTTACAAATTGCCGCTCGCGATTTTTGAAAACGGCGATCCGCTCGTAGCCGAACTCGCGCGCTTTGGCGTAAATTTTATCGTAGTTTAGCGCTACTTGGGCAACCGAGTGCGCGTCCGAGCTAAGCGTGATCGGCACATCCGCATCCGCTAGCATCTGCAAAAGCGCGTCGCTTGGATAAATTTCATTCGCAGGCTTGCGAAGCCCCGCGGAGTTTAGCTCCACGACGATGCCGCTTTTTTTGATCGCGTTTATCGCGCCGCCTGCCAAGACTCTGATATCTTTTTTCGGAGTAAATTTAAAAATTTTAATCAGATCCATGTGCCCTAAAATGTCGAATTTGCCGCTTTTGCACAGTGCACAGATCAGCGCAAAATATTCGCGATAAACGTCGTCTATTTCGCGCTCGCTCCACTGATCTAAAAATTCCTCGTTATCAAAGCCCCAGTTGTTTAAAAAATGCACCGAGCCGATGAGATAATCAACCTCGCGCGCGAAAATCCGCTCATCCATTAGC
>CAURFS010000240.1:0-2773 GCA_963523845.1 uncultured Campylobacter sp.
ATTTAATTCCGCGTTAGCGCCGCTTTTAATTGCACATATAACAAATAGGTTAGCTTTAGGAATTCTGTGCCGGTAGGCATTATCCGATACGATCAAAGAAATAATCTAAATTTTTAAAGCTCAACGAAGCGGGTAAAATAAGCAAGCTTGGCTAAATTCTTTGAAGAGATTAAAGTAGGCTCTAGCATAAACTAGTGCTTGGCCGGAGTCTGTGAATTTGAAATTTCGCGGTTAACGCGAACGGGAATTTAAAATTCTAGCGCTACTTTAGATTTCTGCGAAATGCGGAATTTTAAAAGTAGGTATTGCGCCTGAAACAAGCAAAACGCAAGATTTGAAATTTGCTAGAAAAATACTCACTGCGAAGTAAAATTTAAGAGCCAGGCTGCAGGGCGACGCAGCGTAAATTTTAATTTACTCTGTAGCGCAAAATATTCAACAAGAGATATTTTTAGAAGCAGAAAGGGCGATAGAGGGTCGTAACGAATTATATTTGATTACGCTAATACCGCATTTTGGTATATGCAGTGATGCAGCCGATGCGTAAAAATTATTTAGTGGTGTCAATATGGTAAAGCGTGCGGTATAAATTTTTAACTCGTTTTGGCGCGCTGTTTTTATTTATCGTGCGAGGCAAATTTAAGCGGTTAAACTTATTGCGATTAGAAAATTCTAAACACGGATTAAAGCTTGGCGGCGAAATTAACCTTGCTAGCACTCTGCTGCATCTTAATTTCGCCGCAAGCAACTTTATTTATCTGCCTTTTCGGCTTTATATTGCGCTAGCAAGCTGCCTAGCTCATCTTTTATGCGAAGCTTTTCTTTCTTCATCGCATCGATCTCCAGATCGCTCATATGCACTCTGCCGGCTTGTGCGTCGGCGATCTTGTGATCCAGCTCGTCGTGTTTCTCGAAAAGCGAATCAAATCGCGCGTTTTTGCCTTTTAACTCAGTGATTAAATCTCTGTATTCATGAAACATGCCTACTCCTTTGAAAAATTTATTTAAGTATATCAATAAAGCGCTTAAAACCTAATTTCAGCTATCAAATTTAGACTGAATTTCACGCGTGAGATTCCAGATTTTAAGAGGTAAAATTTTAGTCTTTAAAAATTTAAAACAGGCAAATTTAAATGATAAAATTTTAAGAGCAGAGCTTTAAAGCCCTGCTGCTATTCGCTATTTTCGAGACGGAATTTTTATTATGAAGCAAGCTGTGAATCTTTATGATCTATAATCGGCGTTGATTTTTACGTAGTCGTAGCTAAGATCGCAGCCGTACGCGCTAAAATCGCCCTCTCCGAGCCCTAAATCGCACCAGATCGTAAAGCTTTTTTGCTGCATTACGGCGTGAGCCGCAGCCTCGCGTGCGGCGACCAGCTCGCGATTTTGCGCGTCATAGAGCAGCACATCGTCGTATTTGATACGCAGCTTTTCTTCGTCGCATTCGATGCCGCAGGCGCCTATGGTCGAGGCTATGCGACCCCAATTCGGATCTTCGCCGAAGATCGCCGTTTTAACAAG
This sequence comes from uncultured Campylobacter sp., assembly GCA_963523845.1. Taxonomy (GTDB): domain Bacteria; phylum Campylobacterota; class Campylobacteria; order Campylobacterales; family Campylobacteraceae; genus Campylobacter_B. The sequence goes on from CAURFS010000240.1 coordinate 1,525, forward strand.
CGGCGAATTGCTTAGCGCCTTCGCCGCCGTGCGAGCGTCTTCGGCATTTGCGGCGCCGCTTACTTTAAATCGCACCAGCTTGGTTGCGCCTTCGCCGTCTTTCACAAGCATTAGCGCAAGCTCATGCGTCAGGGCGTTTAGCGCGGAAGCGAAGGCATCCTTTTCGTAAGCGCATTTAGCGCTGCTGCAGAGCATAATCGTATCATTAGTGGAGGTATCGCCGTCGACGCTTATGGTGTTGAAACTCTGTTCAGCCGCCTTTTGTAGCAGCTCGTCCATATCAGCGCGCGGGATTTTTGCGTCGGTCAGGACGAAGCAGAGCATGGTCGCAAGCGCAGGATTGATCATGCCCGCGCCCTTGCAAACGGCTGCGATATGAAATTTCTCGCCGTTTTCTAAAGAAATTTCATACGCAAGCTCTTTTTTTATCGTGTCGGTAGTCATAATGGCGGTGGCTAGGGCGTTCGAGTTTCGTGCCGAGAGGTCAAAATTTTGCGCGGCGGCGATAATTTTTTCCTTTTTGAGGCGGTATCCGATGACGCCGGTGGAGCTCATGACGGGGTTTATCAGAGCGGTCTTTTTGCCAAGCTCGCTAAAAATTTCATCGATATCGGCGATGCCTTGCTCTCCGGTCATCGAGTTTGCGTTTTTGGAATTTACGAGGATAAAATTTGTTTTAAACTCCCCGCTCGCGCGCTCTTGCGCCCTTTTGAAATGCCTAATCGGCGCGGCTTGAAATTTATTGCTCGTAAAGATCGCGCTTACAGCAAAGGGCTCATCGGCGCGGATAAATCCTAGATCGTTGCCCTGTTTTTTAAAGCCCGAATTCACGCCGTCAAAATAAAAGCCCTCGACATTCTGCAAGCCGCCCTCGAGCTTAGTAATTTTAAACATATCTCATCTCCTGCGGCTTGTATTTGCTACGGATGAGTTTTTTAGTGTTGCGGATGCCCTCTGCCGTGCCGATGACTAAAAATTTGACCCCAGTACCGATGAGATAGTCGCCATCTGGCATCGGGATAAAGCGGCTGTTGGGCTCTTTGATTCCCACGACGTCGGCGTTTGTAAAATCGCGCAAGCGAGTTTCTTTTAGACGCTTGAAGCGGATCCACGAAAAATCGGGCACCGTGATCTCCTCGATATCGATAAGCGAGTCTTTTTTATATAAAAATCGCTCCAAAATATTTTCCATATCGGGACGCACGCTTATCGCCGAAAGCCTTTGTGCGGCGAGCTTAGAGGGTGAGAC
>CAURFS010000241.1:0-2751 GCA_963523845.1 uncultured Campylobacter sp.
CCCGAGGGTAGCGCGTTTTTGATAAACGGAAACGAGTGCGAGGTGATGGGGCATGCGGACGTGCTGAAATTCGAGTATAAAAAAGAGATCTCGCGCATCGCCGTGGGAAGTAAATTTAAAATTTAAAAGGAGTTATCGTGCAGACGTTTAGGTTACTTTTGGCGCTTGCGGGTATCGTCGCAGTCGTCGCTTTACTGATCATGAAGAAGGATACCAAAACCGTGCTTATCGGCGTGGGTTTGGTGCTGTGCGTGCTTTGTCTAAAGCCTCTGGACGGGCTGGGCGCCTTTACCTCGTATATGACTAAGGCGGGGCTTATTAAAGCGATATGTGCCAGCATGGGTTTTGCCTTCGTGATGAAATTTACCGAATGCGACCGCGCCCTTGTAAATTTGCTAACCAGACCTCTTGGCAATATCGGATTTTTATTGATCCCTATCGTCGTGGCGCTTACATACTTCATAAATATCGCTATCCCCTCCGCTGCGGGCTGCTCGGCTGCGGTCGGCGCTACGCTGATCCCCGTGATGATGGCTGCGGGCGTTAAGCCAGAAATGGCGGGAGCTGCAGTATTTGCGGGCACTTTCGGTAGCGTTTTAAGCCCTGGCTCGGCGCATAACGTATTCGTAGCCGATATGGTAAAGGCACACAACCCATCTTACACGGTTCAAGACGTCATCGGAGTGCAGTTTTCCAGCGCGATTACCGCTTTGATCGTAGTTTTAATCGTAATGAGTATAACGGCGATAGTTTGCAAAGACTACACCAAGGGGCTGAATTATCTAGCCCAAAAAGAGGGCGGTGCAAGCTCTGCCGCGGTAAATTCCGCCGACGGTTCAAATTTAGACGCGCAGCCTCAAAAGATAAACGTCTTATATGCGCTTATGCCGCTAGTACCGCTAGTGATCTTAGTAATCGGCGGCACGAGCCTAAATCAGGTTTCTTTCCTAAAATGGACGAAGATGGGCGTTGCCGAAGCGATGCTACTGGGCGCTATCCTCACCATCGCCGTTACTCTAACCGATCCTCAAAAAATTACGAAGGAATTTTTCAAAGGAATGGGTAGCGCGTATGCCGAGATCATAGGTATCATCATCGCAGCGGGCGTCTTCGTCGCGGGTCTTAGCGCGTGCGGAGCGATAGATTTCGTAATTGAGTGGCTTAAGAACGAGCAGGGCTACGTAAAATTCGGTGGAACCTTCGTGCCGTTTTTTATGGGCGTCGTAACGGGCTCGGGAGATGCGGCGTCGATGGCGTTTAACACCGCCGTGACCGTGCACGCCGACGCGCTGGGTTTTGAGCAAGATAAGCTCGGTATGGCGGTTGCGATAAGCGGCGCGCTAGGCAGGAGCGCATCGCCGATTGCGGGCGCTTGTATCGTTTGCGCGGGACTTGCAATGGTAAGCCCTATTCAGATCGCCAAGAGAACGGCTCTAGGGATGTTTCTATCCGTCTGCGTCATCGCATTTGTCATTTTATAAAAGGCTCATTTGTGGATATCGTGCAGAGGTTTTTAAACTACACCAAGATCAACACTACCACGAATAGGGTCGCGGGTGCAGCGGGCATAATGCCCTCAAACCCCAAGGAGCTCGAGCTAGCAGGCCTCATAAAAGGCGAGCTAGAAGCTCTGGGCATAAAAAATATCAGCCTTAGCGAGAAGTCGATTTTGATCGCTAAAATTCCCTCAAATTTAGACGCGCCCACTGCGAGCATAGCGTTTTTTGCCCATCTTGATACCAGCGCCGAGCAGACGAATGATACCAAAGCTCAGATCGTAAGATACGAAGGCGGCGATATCTGCCTGAATAAAGAGCTAGAGATCTATCTTAAAGAGAGTGAAAATGAGGAGCTACAGGGTTACAAAGGAGACGAGATTATCGTAACGGACGGTACCAGCTTGCTAGGCGCCGACGATAAGGCGGCGATTGCCGCGATCGTAAATGCGCTGGAATTTTTCGTCCAAAATCCGCAGATCAAGCACGGCGAGATAATCGCCTGCTTCGTACCGGACGAGGAGCAGGGCTTGCGGGGCGCAAAGGCACTGGATGTAAGCGAGATAGGTGCAGACTTCGGCTACTGCCTTGATTGCTGCGGCATCGGCGAGTTTATCTACGAGAATTGGAACGCGGGCGATTGCGTCGTTACCTTCAAAGGCCAGTCCGCTCATCCGATGAACGCCAAGGGCAAGCTCGTAAATTCCTTGCTTTTGGCGCATAAGTTTATCTCGCTGCTGCCTGCGGGCGAGGCGCCCGAATACACAGAGGGCAGGGAGGGCTATTTTTGGGTCAAGGAGCTTAGCGGCAACAGCGCAAAGACCGTCCTAAAGATCGATGTGAGGGAATTTGACGAGAAAGGATACGAGCAGCGCATGGAATTTTTGCAAAAAACTGCGGACGGGCTTCGCGCGATCTGGGGCGATCGGATCGAAATTTCGCTAAACGACCGCTATAAAAACGTCTATAACTTTTTGAAAAACGACGATGCGCCGGCGATACGCTTTGCGAAACAGGCTTTTAAAAGCCTAAATATCGAGCCCAAGATCAAGCCTATGCGAGGCGGCTACGACGGCGCCGTCATCTCCGCAAAGGGGCTGCCGTGCCCGAACCTCTTTACCGGCGGGCATAATTTCCACTCGATCTACGAATACCTGCCCGTAGGCTCTTTAAAAGCGGCGAGCGAAGTCGTTAAACAGATCATAACGCTGGCGGCGGCGCGAGCCTAGCTCGGGCGCTTTCTACTCCGCGCACA
>CAURFS010000242.1:0-2732 GCA_963523845.1 uncultured Campylobacter sp.
CGGTATCATCGAACCCAAGCCCTTTGCGGTGTGCGCTAAAATCGCAATTTTTAAAATTTTAAAAAGACTTGGACTGGCGGGGCTTTGGCGCGCGTTTGCGAGCAAGGATGCCGCAGGTATGAGCAAGACGATGTATGAGACGCTAAAAAACGTCGTAAATGAGGACTTTCGCGACATTTTTTCCGCGCTAAGCCCGCAAAATGCGCTCATCTTTTGGGGTAAGGACGATCGCGCCACTAGCCTAAAAAGCGGCGAGTTGATCCACTCGCTCGTAAAAAATAGCAAATTTTATCCGCTGGCGGGGGATCACTTTTTCTTTTTGCAGAGCGCGGAATTTATCGGCGAGCAGATCGAAAAGGAGCTTAGCGGCAGCTAAATTTAATGATTTGGTGCTGCATTCGGTAAATTTAGAACAAAACGCAATTTTGGTATAAATTTTAAAAATTTAACCGCGAAATTGTGGTGCCGAGCCGCTAAAAATCGCGTTTTAGATACAAAAACGGATCGCGCGAATGTAAGAGCGGGGTGCAATTTAAAAGCGTTTCAATGCGGCGGCTTTAGTGCAGTTCTCCCGCGTTTTAAAATTTTGAAATCTGTTTGCGTCAAAAATCGCGAACCGAAGCGTAAATTTAGATTATAAAGCCGCGTATGTATGCGGCACATATTAAAATTTAGCGGCGTAAAATCCGTTCTTTGGGCGCGCAGTATAAAACGCAAAGCTCAAATTGCGGCGCGCCGCGTTAAATTTTAACGCTGCAGCGGAGTTTCTGCTCCGCGCTTGCGGCAGCCGTACAATAGACGACAAAACCGCGTGTGCACCGCAAAGCGAACGATTAAATTTAGTCGCATAACCGCGTCATGTATTTGCCGTGACACAAGGTCTATGTGTCGTAAATAATGCAAATCATCGCGCGAGATAGGGCACGATGTCGCAAGATATGCAGCGTACGAAAATTTCAGGTCGCGAGATGGATACGGCGCGGTATCGAGAACGCAGACGCAGCGCGGCAGCGCAAATTTATCTAGCACGCGGCTCGTGCAGCTCACGAGAGCAGGTGAATTTATGAGCTAGCGAATTTTGTAAAATAGAATTTGCAAAGCGAGAATTCATAAAATTTACAAATGAAGCCAAATGCCGGTGGCCCAACGAGCTCGCCGCGTTTTGCCCGCACAGGTATGCAAGGCGGGCGCGTAAATTTATAAAAAGGAATTTTAAAAGATGAATATAATATTTTTGATCGCGCACGCGGCATTCGTCCTACTGCTCGGCTTTTATCTGATCACCTGCCTGCAGTGGTTTTCGTACAAGCCCGCGCGCATCATCTTTCACTTCACCAAGCCTGCGTGGCACCTCTATTTTTTCATTTTGCCGCTGGCGGCGTATCTTGGCTGCGAGATCGCAGCGAGCCTCTGTGCGGCTAAATTCGGCGCCACGTCCCTCTATGCCTTGCACATCGCTAAAATTCTAATCGTCGCAGCCTACGCGCTCGCGCTGTGGCTTTGGCAAAGAGGGCTTGATAAAAAGCTCGTCTTTACGCCGCGCGTGAAGCGATTTTTTGCGATTTTGGCACTCTGTGCATTTGGCTTTAGCGCCGCGTTTTATGCCGCAGAAGCTCCGATTTTGCCGATCTTCTTACCGCTTGGCGCGGGCCTTGCGGCGAGCTTTACTTACGAGCGGGCGCAGGCTGCGAAATTTAAGGCCGCCGCGCGCAAAAAATTGGCCTCGATGCCCTCCCTTACGATCATTCAGATCACTGCGAGCTACGGCAAGACGAGCATTAAAAACTTCTTGTATCAAATTTTAAAAAGCGACTTTCGCTGCTACAAGACGCCGCGCTCGGTAAACACGCTAGCAGGGCTCGTGCGCGACGTAAACGAGGCACTGCCCACAGATACGCAGATCTACATCGCCGAAGCAGGCGCCAGGCTAAGCGGCGACATCGCCGAGATCACCGAGTTTTTGGCGCCGCAGATCGTCGTCGTGGGCGAGATCGGCGCGCAACACATCGAGTATTTCAAAAGCATCGAAAACATCCGTAAAACCAAGCTCGAAGCGCTCACGAGTGCGCGGCTAAAGCATGCGTTTTTGCACAGCTGCACGCAAAAAAGCCCGAGCGAGTGCGTCACTATCTACGACGAGGGGCTGGAAATTTGCGGCGCGGATCTGGACGGAATAAAATTTAGCCTTAGTTTGAGCGATGATGAAAGCGGTGCTAGCGGCGAGAATTCCACGCTGCGTGCAGAAACATCCGCTGCAGAGGTCGAAGGGCAGGGCGATTTGAACTTAGATGCAGGCAGTGCAGCATACGCAGAAAAAGACAAAAATTCTAAAAATTACGGCGCCGATTTTGACGAAGCAAATTCCATATCCTGCACCAAACAAAGCGAGCAAGAATTTTACGAACAAGCCGCCCGTGGCGATAAAATTTGCAGCGGCAAAGAGCGAGGCGTGCAAGAGGCTCCAAACGGACGGAGCGAACAAGGAAAGAGACATGAGTTTTTCGCGCCGATTTTGGGTAAATTTAACGCCGCAAATCTCGCCGCGTGCATAAAGATCGCGCGATTTTTAGGGCTTAGCGCAGATAAAATCAAAAGCCGCGTCGCGCACGTCAGCGCCGTCGAGCACCGCCTTGCGCGGCTCGATGCGGGCGGCAAGATCATCATCGACGATAGCTTCAACGGCAATCTAAGCGGCATGCTGCAAAGCTACGAGCTGATGCGAAGCTACGGCG
>CAURFS010000243.1:0-2693 GCA_963523845.1 uncultured Campylobacter sp.
GCGCACCGCGGGTCGGAATTCCGTTTGTTTTGAATATGTTTGAGATGATCCCATTTTGGAGCGCGTTTTTTGAAAATTTAGGCATGAGCCTCGTGCTGTCGCAAAAGCCGCGAAAAGAGACGCTGTTTTTGGCAAGCCAGAGCATCCCGAGCGATACCGTCTGCTACCCCGCTAAAAGCGTGCACGGCCATATCTACGATCTTTTAAATAAGGACGTGGATTTCATCTTCTATCCGTGTATGAGCTACAGCCTGGATGAAAATATCAGCGAGAACTGCTACAACTGCCCCGTAGTCGCATACTACCCCGAGCTGATACGCGCGAACGTAGGCGCGCTAGAGGAGAAAAAATTCCTCTACCCGCACGTGGATCTTAACATGCAAGATTCGTTTTGCAAAACGATGCAGGCTGAGCTTGCGGACGCTGGGTATAAATTTCATTCCGACGCCGTTAAAAACGCCGTCTTGCAAGGCCTTAAGGAGCTGCAAAACTATAAAAATACCGTTTTAATAAAAGGCGAGGAGACCCTAAAAGAGATACAAAGTAGCGGTGCCAGCGCCATTGTGCTAGCGGGTCGTCCGTATCATATCGACAAGACGATCAATCACGGCATAGATCGCTATCTAAATTCCTTGGGCTTCGTAGTTCTTAGCGAGGACGCGCTGCCGCTTAGCAGGGTGCAGACGAAAAGCCTTAATCAATGGACCTACCACGCCAGGCTTTATAGCGCGGCGCGGTTCGTCTGTAAATACCCGCGCATGCAGCTGGTGCAGCTAGTCAGCTTCGGCTGCGGGATCGATGCGATCACGGGTGACGAGGTGCGTGACATACTGCGTCAAAACGGTAAAATTTACACTCAACTTAAAATCGACGAGGTTACGAACCTAGGTGCGGTCAAGATCCGCCTGCGTAGCCTAAAAGCGACTATGATAGAGCGCGAAAGGCAAGGCGCGCAACAAGAAGCAAGAAAGGATGCGCGCTAATGTTTGCTAAATTTACTAAAGATATGAAAGCGACCCACACGATATTGATCCCCACGATGATCGATCCGCATTTTCGCTTTATGCAAGGCGTGCTGCGCGACGAGGGATATAAGAGCGTCTTGCTCGGCGAAAATCGTCAAAATATCGTCGAGGAAGGGCTTCGCAGCGTGCATAACGACATGTGCTACCCCGCGTTGCTCGTCATCGGACAGTTTATCGATGCGCTAAAAAGCGGCGAGTTCGATACGCACAAAGTAGCGCTTCTCATCAGCCAAACGGGCGGCGGCTGCAGAGCGAGCAACTACATAAATTTGCTTCGCAAAGCGCTTGAGGACAGCGGTTTTAGCTACGTCCCCGCGATCTCGTTAAATTTCGGCTCGCTAGACGAGAATGAATTTAGCCTCGGCAAAAAATCGCTTCTAAAGCTCTTTGCCGCGATATTTTACGGTGATTTGATGATGGGGCTATATAATCAGTGCAAGCCCTACGAAAAGATCAAAAACCAAACGAATGAAATTTACGAACTCTGCGCCGAGCGGATCAAAAATTTGACCAATCAAAGATCGTTTTTCAATCTCAAGAAAAATTTCAAATTTATCCTCTCGCAGTTCGCTAAAATCGAGCGTGACGATAAGCCGCGAGTAAAAGTAGGCATCGTGGGCGAAATTTATCTTAAATACTCGCCCATCGGCAACAACGGCCTAAACGCCTACCTCATACGCGAAAATGCCGAGCCCGTAAATACGGGGCTGATGGACTTCGTGCTTACCTGCATCTACGATGCGGTTTACGACAAGCAGCTCTACGGCAAGGGCGGCGCGGCATATTACGGCTCGCTTGCGGTCGCTAAGGTAGTGGAATTTTTCCAGCGCATGATGATTAAGCAGATGAAGTGCTTCGGTTTTCGCGCGCCGAGCCCATTTAGCGAGGTTCGCGCCGCCGCTGACGGCTACATCGGTCATGGCGTGAAGATGGGCGAGGGCTGGCTACTGACGGCGGAGATGGTTGAGTTTATGCGCCACGGCATACAAAACGTCGTGTGCGCGCAGCCCTTCGGCTGCCTGCCTAACCACATCATCGCGCGCGGAATGATCCGAAAGATCAAGCAGAACTACCCGCAGGCAAACATCGCCGCTATCGACTACGACCCGGGCGCAAGCGCGGTAAATCAAGAAAACCGCATAAAGCTGATGCTTGCTAACGCAAATAGAAAGTAGCGCGCCGCAATCCATGATGATAGGTGGTTTTGCCTATATGCTGTGATCAGATACAAAATTTTATTTAAAAATTAAGTTGGAATGCAATAAAATACTATTTAAAAATTTAAGGAGCAACTATGTTTGATTTAAAAATTTATAGAGGAATAATAGATAATCTAAGAACAAATTTAGAAACGAATGTTAGTGGTAGCGTAAGGAATGGTAAGGGTGGTGTATCTACTTCTAATATGTATAGCTCGACTTTTAGGATAGATGGTAGGCAATTTATTCTGAAAATTCAAAACGATACTTTATCACAAGGCGATGAAATGGTGGTATGTGCAAATGGGAATAAAGTAATCAATTATAAAAATTTAACTACGAATGAAATGGGGGGTTTATCAAGATTATTTTGGTCTGCCATAAGAACTGTTTGTAATATTGCAGCATTTATTCCATTTTTTATAGCTTTGCTTTGCATTGAGGAAACTCGTTCAGGATTGGGGTATAC
>CAURFS010000244.1:0-2691 GCA_963523845.1 uncultured Campylobacter sp.
GCCTGGATGAGATTAAAAACGACATCACCGGCACGCCTGCGAGCTTTGAGCCGGTGATCGATTATATCGTGACTAAAATTCCGCGCTTTGCGTTTGAAAAATTCCCAGGTGCAAACCCCTATCTCGGCACTGCGATGAAGAGTATCGGCGAGGTGATGGCGATCGGGCGCAGCTTTAAAGAGAGCATTCAAAAGGCGCTGTGCTCGCTGGAGAAGGGCTACTTTGGCTTCGTAGAGCTAAATTTAAGCGAAAAAGATCTCATCTTTGGGCTTCGCAACGCGCAGCAAGATAGAATTTTATACATCGCCCAGGGCTTTAGAGCGGGCATGAGCGTGGATCAAATTTACGAGCTTAGTAAGATCGACTGCTGGTTTTTGAGCCAAATCGAGCAGATCGTAAAATTTGAAGAGCGCATCGATATGGAGATCATCAACGACGCGGCGCTTCTAAGACAGGCCAAGAGCTGGGGCTTTAGCGATAAGATGATCGCCAATTTGATCAACAAAAAGGATAATCTGGGCCTTACGCAAAACGATATCCATTTTGCCTGCGCCAGACAGGGTATCTACCTAGAATACAACGAAGTAGATACCTGTGCAGGCGAGTTTGCGGCGCTTACCCCCTATCTGTACTCCAGTACCAACATAACGCCCGCCATCGCAAGTCGTAAAATTTCAAAAGATAATAAAAAAGTCCTCATCATCGGCGGAGGCCCGAACCGCATCGGGCAGGGCATCGAGTTTGACTACTGCTGCGTGCACGCCAGCTACGCTCTGCGCGATATGGGGATCACCACGATAATGTATAACTGCAACCCCGAAACCGTCAGCACCGACTACGACACGAGCGATATTTTATACTTCGAGCCGATCGATTTCGAGCACGTCAGAGCGGTCATCGAGGCCGAGAACCCCGACGGCGTGATCGTGCATTTCGGAGGTCAAACGCCGCTAAAGCTCGCCAAACGCCTAAGCACCGTGGGAGCCAAGATCATCGGCACGAGCGCGCGCACGATAGACGTAGCGGAGGATCGCAAGAAATTTAGCGAGTTTATCGCAAGCATCGGCGTTAAGCAGCCTAAAAACGATACCGCCATAAGCGAAGCCGAGGCGATCGAAAAGGCCGCTGCGATCGGCTATCCGGTGCTCGTGCGCCCTAGCTACGTACTCGGCGGTCGCGCGATGCGGCGCGTACATAGCGAAGCCGAGCTTAGGCAGTATATGAGCGAAGCCGTGAGCGTGAGCCACCGCTCGCCCGTTCTGATAGATAAATTTTTACTTGACGCGACCGAACTTGATGTGGATGCGATCTGTGACGGGCGCGACGTGTATATCGGCGCGATAATGGAGCATATCGAAGAGGCAGGCATCCACAGCGGCGATAGCGCGAGTATCTTGCCGCCGCTTAGTCTAAGCGCGGAGATGATCGATCTGGTAAGTCGCCAAACCAAAGAGATCGCGCTAAATCTCGGCGTCGTAGGGCTTATGAATATTCAATTCGCGATTTTTGAAAACGAACTTTACATCATCGAGGTAAATCCGCGCGCGAGCCGCACCGTGCCGTTTGTAAGCAAGGCGACTGGAATTCCGATGGCAAAGGTCGCTACCCGCGTAATGTGGCAAGGGGGCCTGCGCGAGGCTTTGAAATTTTACGACGAGTTCGGCGTGCTGATCGAAGAGAAGGGAATTTTAAAGCCGCGTATTAAAAACCATATCTGCGTCAAAGAGAGCGTCTTTCCTTTCAACAAGCTTACGGGCGCGGATCTGATCCTAGGACCCGAGATGAAAAGCACCGGCGAGGTGATGGGAATCGGCGAAAATTTCGCCAAAAGCTTTGCTAAATCGCAAATCGGCGCGAACAACGCAATTCCAAGCGGCGGCAAGGTATTTTTGTCGCTAGCCGATCACGACAAGCTGCGAGCCGTAGAGCTTGCACGCGCGTTTACGAGCGCAGGCTTTAGTATCGCGGCTACGAGCGGCACTCACAAGCTGCTGAGAGAAAACGGCGTAGAGTGCGAGTTTGTCTATAAAATCAGCGAGGGCCGCCCAAATATCGAGGATAAGCTCAAAAACGGCGAAATTTCACTCGTCATCAACACTAGCGATAGCAAATCAAGCTCCACCGATGCCGCGAAGATCCGCCAGAGCGTACTGCGCTTTAGACTACCGTATTTTACGACGATGAAGGCGGCGATCGCCGCTACGCGCTCGATCTGCTCGATAAAGGACGACTCCGCGCTTGAAGTTAAAACGCTACAGGAGTATCTAAGCGGCAAGTAGCGCGAGCAGGCTTCCATTAGTATTTTGTGGTAATAAAATTTTAGAAAGTAAATTTTGTCGCTAAATTTAAAGTATGGGATGCGGAAGTTTACCGACAACATTCTTATTTTATATGCATAAAAAATTTAGGAGATACTATTAAATGAGCGAAGAGACACAACGCAAGGCTTTGCAAAACCAAATTTGGAGTATTGCAAATGAAGTAAGAGGCGCTGTTGACGGCTGGGACTTTAAGCAATACGTCCTAGGTACGCTATTTTATAGATTTATCAGCGAAAATTTTACCGATTATATCGAGTCGGACGATGAGAGCTTTGATTACGCTAGCTTGCCTGACGACTCGCCTGCTCTTGAAGCGATCAAGCATGATACTATTGTTACGAAGGGATATTTTATCTACCCTAGTCAGTTG
>CAURFS010000245.1:0-2668 GCA_963523845.1 uncultured Campylobacter sp.
CTGATGCCGAATGCGACGACGAGCTTAGCGAAAAAGCCTACATATTCGCCGATTGTAGGCATCGCAGTAAATTGCTTGGCGCCAAAATTTACCAAGAAATTAAACGCGACAGGGATTACGAAAAAATAGCAAAACGCCGCGCCTAAAAAGAACATAATGCTCGCGCCGCTAACGAAGGGGATGACGTATTTTTTCTCGTTGTCGTAAAGCCCAGGTGCTACGAAAAGCCACACCTGCCAGAAAATTATCGGCATCGCTAGAAGTAACGAGGTGAAAAACGACACCTTCATCGCAGTAAAAAACGTCTCGCCAAGCTGGGTAAAGATGATCTCGCTGCCTTTAGGAAGCACACGCACTAGCGGACGGGTCATAAAGCCTAAAATATCTTCCCAAAAGCCGAAGCACGCGATAAAAAGGACGATGACGGAAAGCACGCAGATAACCAGGCGCTTGCGAAGCTCGGCTAGATGGGGTTTTAGCTCTTCAAACATTAAATTTCTCTCTCATTATGATTTTTGCGTATCGCTATTTTGCGCGGAATTTTGCATAGAATTTTGCGCATCGCCGTTTAAATTTGCGTTCAAATTTTGCGCGGCGCTTTTCGCTTCACTGCTTGCATTGGTATTTTGTGTGGAATTTCCTGCGCCGCCGTCCGTGCTCGGCATGGAATTTTCGCCTTTATTTCCAGCGCCAGAATTCGCGCTTTTGCCTTCAACGCCGGGATTCATTGCGCCGCTGGCGGAGCCTTGCGTAGAGTTTGCGGCGCCAGCGGAGCTTTGCGCGGAATTTTCTCCGCTCGAATTTGCCTTTAAATTTGCCGTCTCATTTTGTTTTTGTGCCGAGACTTTCGCGGAGTTTAACGCGTCTTTGGCGGCGTCCGAGCTAAGCGTTTCTTTAAGCGAGCTTTCCGCGTCTTTTAGTCCCGCATTTAGCGTCTCTTTGACCGAGTCGATACCGCCTTTGATCTCGTCGAGCTCCTCAAATGTGAGCTTTTTGCGCACGCCTTCGCTTGCTTGCGTGATGCTCTCTTTATATTTTTTGGCGTCCTCTTTGAGCTCGGCGATGCGAAGCTCCTGATCGAAGCTCGATTTTGCGTCGTTGATGGTTTTTTTGATGACTTTGAAGTATTTTGCGAGCTCGACTAGCACTTTTGGAAGCTTTTCGGGCCCCAGCACGATTATCGCGATGATTAAAATGACCGTAATTTCAGGCATACTGATACCAAACATAAAATTTCCTAACGTAAAAAGTGGCGTATTGTAACTAAAATTTCATTAATCTTAAATTTAGCGCCCGCGGCGGCTTTCTTGCGTGATAAAAAGCGCGATCTCGTCGGCGAGCAAAAAGTTGGGATTATAAAATTTGCCTTCGACAAATTTCAGCTTTTTTTCGCGCACGAGCAGCTGCGCGTTGCTTAGCTCCGTAGCGTCTAAAATTTGCGCTTCAAGCCCCAAAATACAGCGCAGCCCGAGAAATATGCGCTCAAACTTTTTATCCTGCGCGCTTAGGACTTCGCGCTGTTTTTGCAGCGGATCTGCAATGTAATCTCGCAAATTTTTAGGCGAGCTAAGGCGCACATGTCCGCTAGTTCCGACCGCAAATGCCCCAAATCCCACGTAATCCTCGCCGCGCCAGTAAGCCAGATTGTGTTTACAGCGCAGTCCGCGCGCGGCAAAATTTGAAATTTCATATTGGCTAAAGCCGTTATCCGCCGCAAGGGCAAAGAGAAATTTAGCTAGAGCCGCGCTTTCTCTTTTAAAGCTTTCGCGCCCAAAAAAGGGCGTACCCTCCTCAAGGCTCAGCGCATAGGCGCTTAGATGCGGCACTTCACAGCGCGCAAGCTCATCCATTTCAAATTTTAAATTCCTTTTATCGTCAAATTTGCTCGCGTAGATTAGATCCAAATTTATATTATTAAAGCCCGCTGCTTTGGCATTTTGCACCGCCAGAAAAATCTGCGCCGCACTGTGCGCGCGACCAAGAAATTTTAGCTTGGCATCGTTGAAGCTCTGTGCGCCGAAGCTGATGCGGTTTACGCCGAGCTCGCGCATCGCCCTAAGCCAAGCGGGACTAGCGGAGTTCGGGTTGGCTTCCGAGCTGATTTCGGCTTTAGCGGCGAAATGCGGCGCAAGCAGCGCAAAAATTTCGTCGTAAAGCCCCACATCTACGACACTTGGCGTGCCTCCTCCGATAAAAAGCGTCGAAATTTGCGCGTACGGATTTTTCGCCAAAAAGTCGCGCACCTCAAGCTCTAGCGCGCTAAAGTAGCTTTTTGCGAGGCTAAATTTGTCGCTGAAGGAGCCAAAGGCGCAATACGGGCATTTTGAGGTGCAAAACGGCACGTGGATGTAGATGTGCAAGGGCGGTCCTATAGGCTAAATTTACGTCGCAAAATTTAGCGAATTAATTTGAAAATTTATATAAATTTTAAGCCTCTTAACGCAAATTTTAATATTTTTAGGTAGAATTTTGAGAAATTTTTTGTGAGAAAACGAGATGGAAAAAGAGAAAAATTACAGACCAAATGTCGCTGCAATCGTACTTTCGCCCTCGTATCCGTTTAATTGCGAAATTTTAATCGCGCAACGAAGCGACATCAAAGGCGCTTGGCAGTTTCCTCAAGGCGGTATCGACGACGGTGAGACGCCTACGATGGCTATCCGCAGAG
>CAURFS010000246.1:0-2655 GCA_963523845.1 uncultured Campylobacter sp.
AATTTAATCCATATTTTCGCCTCTCAGGGTAAAATTTACACAAGCCTAGAGTTTGACGAGACGGAGTTAAGAAGGCAGTATCAGAAGGACAGAACTTTGAGCTTTAGCGATGGATTTCGCGTCCATATCGTCTCGTGGCTAAGCAAGATGATCGGCAAGCAGGCTACGCGCGAGGAGATTCTGCAGCTCGTGGCGCTAGAGGGCGACCGCAAAACGACACTAAAAAATATTGTTCGCGACGATAAAATTATAAGCAAAGATGAAATTTTGAGCGCCCCAATCGTATTTTTTAAGCTCACACAGAACATTCACACCGCAGCGATAAATCCACAGCTTAACGCGATGGGGTTTTATCTGAATGCCGATTTCGTCTGGCAAAGCCTAGTCGAGTTTTTATCCGCCAAAAAGGACGCCTCCGCTCCGGCAGGCACGATACCAAATGATATAAAAATTGCCAGCAAGGGCTTTGACGTAAAGCGCTCGTTTCGCCCAAAAATGAAATAACTCAGCTCGCGCAGCAAATAATCCGTGCAATCATCGCTAGAATTTATCCCTCTTTACTTCGCTACTTGACGGGATCGCATAAATAGAGCGAAATTTTATAAATTTTTATAAGTTTCGACGAGCAAGCGCACGAAAGTTTAGGCGCAAAATAAAACGCGGATAAAATTCCGCAAAAGCTCTTTTGCAAAATTTTAAAAGAATTAAAATATTTCCTTGAGGAATTTTAAAATTCCGCATAAGGCGGATTTGTAAAAATTTAGTGAAAAATATGAAATTTCACGAAAATTCCGCAAAATTCTAAAATTTTACCGCAGCAGCGTCCATCGCGCGCATTAGATTTAGCATTTGAGCGTGTTCGAATACATCGTGCGTGCGGATGATCGCAGCGCCGTTTAAAGCAGCGATCTGATGCAGATACAGCGAGCCTGCGAGCCTGTCCGCGACCGCAGAGGGGCTGTAAAAATCGATAACGCTCTTTCTGCTCGCGCCCACGAGCAGCGGGCAGCCGAAGTGCAAGAAATGCTGTAAATTTTTAATCAGCACCAAATTTTGCTCGGCGGTCTTGCCAAAGCCGATGCCCACGTCAAGGATGATCTTTTTAAGTCCCGCACTTCGCAGCTGCTGCAAATTCTGCGCAAAAAACTCATCGATCTCGCCCATCAGATCGTCATATTTTGGTGCAAGCTGCATATTTTGCGGCTTTCCTTGCATATGCATCAGCACGTAAGCGGCGTCATAGCGAAGCGCAAGCGGGGCAAGAGCGAGGTTTGCGCTGATGTCGTTAATGATACTAAAGCCCCGATCTAGCGCAAATTCCAAACAATACTCATCGAAGCTATCGAGGCTAAATTTAGCCTTTTCGTGTAGACGCAGACGGTAAATTTCGCTCACGACATCCTTTATGCGCGCAAACTCCTCATTCCTGCCGCAGTACTGGCTGCCCGGGCGCGAGCTCACGCCGCCGATGTCGATAATGGCGGCGCCTTGCTCGATCATATTTTCGATCTTGCAGATCGCCTCTTTTAAGTTTGCCGCGCGGCTTGCGGGGTTGAAGCTATCGGAGTTGATGTTTACCACGCCCATTATTTCACAGCTTTGCGGCTTAGCAAATTTCTTGCCTAGAAATTTCGCGAGCTCTTTTAGCCCAAAATCCTGCAGCGCTTCTTTTTGCGCTAAAGCTTCGATCTGGCGATCGTTCGCGATCAAAACTGCGTCCGTACCATCGCGCCCTAGGATCACTCCTTCATTGCACGCAAGCTCGGCGCCGATACTAAGGGCATCTTGTTTTAAAATATTCGCCGCGGGCGCTCGCAGATCTTTTAGATAGAAAAAGTTTAGGCGCGATTTTTTCTGCATTATCGCCCGCCCCGCATTTCGCACGCCGATGCGCTCGCAAATCAGCGCAAAATCAGCTTCGTTTGAAATTTTATAAATTTTCATCTTTTCTCCTCGATCATCAACAGTAGCGGAGTAAGCACGGCGTGGGCTTTGGCGTTGTGCTCGGCGAGGTAGCTTAAGCGATCTATTCGCTGCAGCTCATCGCCGCTTAGCCTGACGCCCGCTTCGAAGCACTCCAGCGCGATCTCGCCGATGAGCGCTTTTAGCGCCGTCTTATCCAGCTCGCTCTTACGCTCCAGCGCGATCTGCGCGTCGATAAACTCCACCGCTTCCTTTAGGCTGAGCCTGGTTAAATTTAACCCGGTGCGGTATCTAGGCTTTCGCACGCAGAGATTTTGCACCACGAGGCGAGAGCGGATGGTGGGCAGCAGGGCGTTGATGAAGGGGGTAACGAGGAAAAACACCGTATTTTTAGGCGGCTCCTCTAAAATTTTAAGCAGAGCGTTTTGCGCCTCTTCGCCGAATTTCGTAGCGGCGATGACGATAATCTTATCCTCGCGCTCGGCGACGTAGGCTTCGTCAATGATCTTTCGCGCCTCGTCGATCTTAAGCTCGACGCTTTCGAAAAACCTTAAATTTTTGCGCGGAATTTCGGCTAAAATTTTATCTTTAAAGCCCTCATAATCGCCCGTTAAAACGATCTGATTTATGATTTTCAAAGCACCACTTCGTCAAAAAGCACGGCGTCGATGCTTTTATCTAAAATTTTAAAAAGCTGGATAAGTTTTAGATCCAGGCTAGGATCACTCTCGC
>CAURFS010000247.1:0-2652 GCA_963523845.1 uncultured Campylobacter sp.
GGTGTAAATATCACAGAATTTGATGCAAAGCGTTTAAATATAAAGCGTATTGATGGGCTAAAAGATGTCTATTATTTACCATTCGGCGATACTTCATACAATAATAATTTCGGGATTAAAAAGGATGCCGCCTTAAATCTCAAGAATGAGTTTTTCGACTAATGTTTTGCAAGGACCAAATTACCGGCACGCTTGTGAATTATTATATTACCTGCAAGCGCGAGGCGTGGCTTTACGCACACAATATTCACGCCAATCAGGAGGATGAAAACATGCTGATGGGCAAGGCGCTAGCGGATATCAAAGAGAACGATTTGCAGGACTTTGCATTTTCAAATTTGAAATTCGACAAGCTTTCCAAGCAGCGCGGACATTATCTCATCACTGAATATAAAAAGAGCCTAAAAAATCCAGAAGCAGGCAAGATGCAGCTGCTTTTTTATATCTATCTTTTAAAAACAGGCTTAAATTTAAAAGAGGTAAAAGGCAAATTAATTAGCGGCAAAACCGTCATAGCCATTGAGGATAACGCCGAAAATTTCACTAAAATCGAAACAATTCTAAACGACATTGTCGCCCTTGTGAACGAGCCAAAGCCGCCTAAATTTAGCCCGCAAAAGATTTGCGAGAGTTGCGCTTATCGTGATTATTGCATTTAGGAGATAGGATGTACGCTATTTTATTTTACGATATTTCAAGCAGCGACGAAAAGGAGAAAAATAACGCCGCGCGCGTCCGAAAGGCGGTCGAGAAGTTTCTACCTCGCGTGCAATTCAGCGTTTTTGAGGGTGAAATCAGAGCGAGCGATCTTAAAAAATTAATGGCGATTTTGCAAAAAGAATGCGCCAGCAAGCTTGATTCCGTGGTAATTTATACTTTTAATTCGCTAAAATATTCACAGCGCCTCGTCATCGGACGCGATAAAAACGAAGCAATATTCAGCTAAAATTTAAGGATAAAGTATGCAAAAATCGGATCGCACGCATTTTATTTTAAGCCCAGGCCGATTGCGCCGCAAAGATAATAATCTATACTTCGATAAATTTAACGACGAGGGCGGAATTTTAACTAGTAAAATTTTGCCGATTAACGCGATTGATGAAATTTATATTTTGGCGCGAGTGGAGCTTGATACCTATGCTATGGCGTTTTTGGCTGATAATAACATTTTGCTGCATATTTTTAGCGCCTATCAGAGCTTCCGCGGCAGTTTTTTCCCGAACACTTCAAATTCTGTAAATAAAAGTGGCTTTATGCTTTTGGCGCAGCTGCGGGCTTTTGACGATCTTTCTAAGCGCCTTTTTATCGCTCGCGAGATTACTCGCGCTCGCATCTTAAATGCAGCCATTAATTGCAAGGCTTACGGCGTCTCGCTCGATACTGCGCCGCATCTGGATGCCCTAGCGCGCGCCTGCGACATAGCAGCGGTAATGGCGGTGGAAGGCGGCTTTGCCAAGCAATATTTCGCGGCTTGGAACGAAATCATCGAGGAACAGCGCAGTTTTAAATTTACGACTCGTTCCAAACGCCCGCCGGCAGATAAAATTAATGCCCTCATTAGCTATGTAAATACGCGCATTTATAACGTCTGCCTCAGCGAAATTTACAAAACCGAGCTTGATCCGCGCATCGGCTTTTTACACGAGCCAAACTACCGCGCGTTAAGCCTGCATCTTGATCTTGCAGAGATTTTTAAGCCCATTTTAGGTGATAGATTAATTTTTGGAATGTTAAATAAACGCGAGATTACGGCAAAAGATTTTGAAACGGATGCGGGGCGTATTCGATTCGGTCGAGAAGCGGTGCAAAAGATCGAGCTAAAAATGATCGAGAAACTATCATCTTGCGCAAATGTAGCGGGACAGAACCTAACCTGGCGTCAAATCATCCGTCGCGAGGCCAATCAGATTAAAAAATATGTCTGCGAAGGCGTGCCTTACGAGGGGTTGGTATGGCGGTAGGCTGGGCTTTTAAGCTCATTCGTGCTTTTGAAATTTGACTAGAATCACTTACGCCCATAGATTGCGCCCTCTTAAAATGCATGTGCTTTTGAAATAAATTTGATCTGAAGCACGGAACGGCGAACGAATTGGCTTTAAAAACGCATATGCTTTTAAAATTTCAGCTTTTTATTATTCACACTTCGATTTTTGAATATCTTTATATTTAGATTTTAACATTTGCGCTCACGATACATATAGATAGCGATAAAGTTACTTTTAAGATTCTGAAATGCCTAATTTTGGGCATTGAGCAATCGGGAGCTTTTTTAAATTTAGTCCATTTTAAGGCATAAAAATATATACTCCTAACACTTTCTACCTAGAAAAATGGCAAAATTCGTGCTGTAGAATTCCATCCCGTTGGGAATTGAAACCCATAAGAGAGAACATTGCAATCTCGATAAGAACGGGTAGAATTCCATCCCGTTGGGAATTGAAACTCGCCACCGCAAAGCAAAATAATCAACGTATCGCGTAGAATTCCATCCCGTTGGGAATTGAAACGGGTCGCCAAACTTTCTAAAAAAGTGCTTCAAATAGTAGAATTCCATCCCGTTGGGAATTGAAACAGCTCCTTTTTGCTTGTAGTCGGCTTATCGTTTGGTAGAATTCCATCCCGTTGGGAATTGAAACGGTATTTGTTGAATAC
>CAURFS010000248.1:0-2637 GCA_963523845.1 uncultured Campylobacter sp.
ATCGGGCAGGAGGCGCTGCAAAGCCTGCGAAGGCGCAGGCAAGACGCCGTGCGCTAACTGCGGCGGACGCGGGCGCTTGATCTGCCCCGATTGCAAGGGGACCGGTGGCTATAGCCGCGCGGCATTAAGCTCTACGGACGCTCATGCGCGCGGCCTTTCTGGAGGCGATTCTGCAGGCTCTGCGTCAAATTCTATGGGCTATTGCTTCATACCCTGCGCTAGCTGCGGCGGTAGCGGCTCGCGCATTTGTCCCGCTTGCGGCGGCGCAGGCAGATTGCGCTGCGAAAAGTGCGGCGGTGCGGGTGATTTTCGCTGCGAGCACTGCGATGGGCGCGGGTATTTCACTCGCACCGGCAAAGTATCCGTTTATGCCCGCCCGAGCGTCAGCATAGGCGCTAGCTCGCAGGTTTTCGGGCGCGAGCTGCTGGAGTTTTTATGCAGCAAGGGCGTAGGTTTTGCTGCGCGCAGACTTTTGTTTCGTCTAAGCTCGCTGCGAGCGGTGCAGGGCGGCTGCGAAGCAGTATTGAGCGCGGAGGATGATTTTTTGCGCTTGAGTTTTGCCGTCTGCGGCAAGGCTTACGATGCGGCGTGCTTCGGAGGTGCAACATTCGTAAGACCTAATTTTTTGGACGAAGTTTTTGCGCCGGAGCTTGCGGCGGTGCACGGCGTGCCTGCTAGGCTAGGGAGGGACGATGCGCAAAGCCTTTTTACGCTATTTCGCGCAAAGCCTGCGCTGGATGCGGCGATGCGCCTAGCTAGTGCTAAGCTGCGCGGCGAGACGCTAAATCTTGATCAGTTGCGCGGCGCGGACAGACATTTTAACTTTGCAAATTCTGCCCGCAGCGCGGCTGATCGCGACGCTTTGAGCCTTGCAAAAGACGCTTCTCGCAAAGAAAATCTCGAGGGCGGCGCGAGCGTAAAATTTGCGGGTACGAAATTTGCTAGCGCTCCGGCAAATTCTATGGGCGCGGAAGATAATCGCTTGGGGTTGCGCGGAGAGCAAGGCAGGTTCGCAGGAGGAGTGAGCGGTGGCATAAAATTTGCCGGGGCGGATCTTTCGGGAGAGAATTCTGCCAGCGATTTTGGGGCTAGGCAGCAAAGCAGCGAAGCTCTCGCGCAGAATGGACCTAATTTTGCAGGCTCGCAAGAGGACTTAAGCGACACTTCTGATCGCACTTCGGAGGGTCTTTACGAATTACGCGGCGAGCAGAATTACCGAGATTTAAGCGCCTTGGGTGCTAAAAATTCCACAAATTCCATAGACTCCGCCGCAATGAATTCCGAAAATCTAGCCGCTGCAAAATTTAAAAATCGCACGAATACGCGAGATCCTGCCGCGTCAAATTCTAAAATTTCGCCCTTTGCCCGGTTAAAGAAATTCTTTTTCCCGCGTTCTTTGCGCGAGGATTACGCGCAGAGTTTCATCGCGGCGATTATGCGCGTTTGCGAGAGCTTTATTTCGCAGCAATGCGCTCGCGATTTGGGCGGAGCGATGGCTATGGCATTTGGCGTGCTAAGTCCGCGATATGACCGCGCGGTGTGGTGCATAGGCGGAGGCGCACTCATCGCAGCGGCTGCGCTGGCGTGCGAGGGCTGCTTCGAGATGATCTTTGCGGAGCATTATTTTTGGGCACTTGCGTGCGGTGCGGTAATTGCTGCTGCGGGGCTGTTAGGCGGTGTGGCGCTGTGGCTGGCAAACGTAGTGCGGTGCACCGTAAAAGCTCGTAAAATTCCGCGAGAGTATCGCTGCGGCAGGGGCGGCGCGGCGTTTGCTCGCTTTTGCAAAGCTCTGCTCTGCGCCGTTTTAGCTAGCGCAATCTACGGAGGCGCGGCAAATACGGGCTACGTGCCGAAAACCGGCGCAGTGGGGCTGCTGCGAGGGTGGATGCCTACATTTTTTGAGGACGAAAATTCTGCTTCCGCGAGTGATGGCGTAAATTCTGCAGACGAAAATTCTACGGGTGCAAGCTCTAGTGGCTTAGAAAATTCCGTCTCTGGGGCGACTAATGATTCCGCTGCGATGCAAAAGGATAAAATTTTATATATCCAAAAAAGCATCGGAGTAAAGCAGGACGGGATTTTTGGCGCACGCACTCTAAAAAAGGCGAGAGAGGTTTTGGATCAAAATCTAAGCGGCGTCGATGAAATTTACGAAGCTCTAAAAAGCAAAGAGCAGGCGAGAACGAACCCGAACTCTAGCGATCAAACTGCGCCTTAACGATAAATCCGCGCCTTAGGCTTGGCGGGCGATCTTAAAAAATCAAAAAGGATGAAAATGAAAAATAAAATTTTAATTCTAGCTCTCGCCGCCGCGCTTGCTGTAAATTTCGCGCTTGCCGAAAATTTTGAAATCACCGCAGACGATATAAGCTGGGCTGCAAAATCCTGCGATAAGGGCGATATTAAGGCGTGCGGGGCGTTGGCGCAGGTTTATAATTACGGCTGGGGCGTGCCGCAAGATCTGCTAAAGGCTGCGCCGTTGTACGTCAAAGCTTGCAAAGGCGGCGATGCGGAGTCGTGCGTAAATTTAGGCATTTTGTATCAAAGCGGAGAGGGGATGCCGCGCGATGAGGCGAAGGCGGCGGAGCTGTTTGACAAAGCCTGCGATGACGGGCACGCGATAGGCTGCAGTAACGC
>CAURFS010000249.1:0-2631 GCA_963523845.1 uncultured Campylobacter sp.
GGCCTAGATCAAGCTTTTCATTGACTTCAAATTTATCGGCTTTGAGTTTGGCGATGATCTTTTCGCGATCATTTACGATCTGCGGCTCGATGCCGCCTATCTGCGTAAGCGCGTCGAGATACTTTATGCGCGCAAAAGGCTTTGAAAAATCGATCTCGCGCTCATCGTAGGTTAAAATTTCGCCTAGCCCGAGCCTCTTAAACAGCGCTTTAAACAGCTCCTCGGTTAGGTTCATCGCGTCGTTATAATCATGCCACGCCCAGTAGAATTCTATGCTGGTAAATTCCGGATTGTGCGTCAGATCCATACCTTCGTTGCGGAAGTTTCGGTTGATCTCAAAGACCGCCTCCATGCCGCCTACGACGAGGCGCTTTAGATACAGCTCCGGCGCGATACGCAGGTAGCGATCGACGTCGAGGGCGTTGTGATGAGTGATGAAAGGCTTAGCATTCGCGCCGCCCGCGATAGGGTGCATCATCGGCGTTTCGACCTCTAAAAATCCGTGCTTTTCAAAAAAGCTGCGGATCTCGCTAACGATGATCGAGCGCTTGATAAAATCCTCGCGAATCTCGGGGTTCATTATCATATCGAGGTATCTTTGGCGGTAGCGCATCTCGATATCGACAAGGCCGTGAAATTTCTCCGGAAGCGGGCAGATCGCTTTGGATGAGAGCGTTATTTTGCTGGCATGGATCGAAAACTCGCCCGTTTGGGTGACGAAAGCATATCCGCGCACCAAAATTATATCGCCCACTTCGAGATTTTTCTTAAATTTAGCGTAATCCTCCTCGCCAATGCTATCGCGAGAGTAATAAATTTGAATATTGCCGCTTTGATCTTCTATGTTTGCAAAGGTGGATTTGCCCGCGACGCGCTTTAGTTTTAACCTTCCGGCAAGGCTTACCTCCTCGCTCGCTTTTTTATCCTCGGTATCTTTTATGTAGCCGAATTTCTCTTTAAACTCGGCTATACTCATATCTTTTTTTAGAAAGTGCGGATAGGGATTAGCCCCTAAATTCCGAAGTTCCGACGCCTTATCTATCCTTTGGATTTCTAACTGGCTATCAAACAATCTACTTCCTTTTTGCCGCGCATTCAGGGCAAATTCCATACAGCTGCATCATATGTCCCGTAAGCGTAAATCCGTGCTCTTTGGCGACGGCAAGCTGCTTGCGTTCGATAGTAGCATCTTGAAATTCTATGATCTTATTGCAGCTTTTGCAGATTAAATGGTCGTGGTGAGGCTTGTTCGCAAGCTCAAATTTCTTACCCTGCGCGCCGAATGAGATCGACGTCGCCATGCCTGAATCCTCTAGTAAATTTAAGGTGCGATACACCGTCGCTATGCCTACGTTCAGCTCCGGAAATTTCGCTTTGATCTCGTTATGAAGCGCCTCGGGCGTAAAGTGTTTGTTGTTGTTATAAAGCGTGCGGAGTAAAACCTCGCGCTGCTTGGTATATTTTAGACCGCTAGCGGCAAGCGCCTTTTTAAACTCAACAATTAGAGCGTCAAACTCTAAATTTTCTATTTTTGCATTCATAATTTTGTCCTTTCTGTAGAATTTACTTCTGAACTGGCGTTAAAATCACTAGGTTCAGTGCTTTGATTTTGATCCGAGTTTATACGGGTGGTAGAATTTTGATCTTTTAAGAGCTTATCATCCATCTTAGAACCGATAGAATCCAAGCTTTGTTTTATCTTCGGATCGTCTTTGAGATTTAAAATCCAATTTCCGATTTTTAAGAAAATCGGCGCAGTTTTGCTGCTTTCAAAATACTTTTTGGTCTGTTCATTCATCGACATAGGACCGCTTGCAAGTGTAACAATAACGGCAAAAATCAAGAAAATTTTACTTACGCTAAAAACGAAACCACCGATCTTATCGACAAATCCGAGTCCGCTCCATTTAAAGAATTTTGAAATGATTTCGCCTATAATCAGACACGAGATCCATACGCCAAAAAGCACAGCGATAAAGCCGATGAGAACCTGCGTCGTATCGCCTGAAAGCACGCCGTTTGCATTCTGTAAAGCTGGAATTTTTGCTGCAATCCACTCGCCTGCCATAGTTTTATAACGCATCGCGGCAAAAAGACCGCCGATGAGACCCAAAATTCCAAAAATTTCTTTTACAATGCCATTAGTGATGCCGCGCAATCCGAAGAGCACTACGAGTACTAAACAGCCGACGTCGAACCAATTAATACCTTCCATCAAGCACCCACCACGCCTATTAGCTCTTGTAGGTTAGTCGAGTACCTAAACGCCGTGTCTTTTGAAATTTGATTTGCACGGATCGCTTTAACCATCGCTTGAGTTTGAGTTATCATACCGGTAGATTGCTGATTTAGCTGCATTTGAGAGTAAATTTGATGCACTTTGTTTTCGCGTATCAAGTTTGAAATCGCCATATTATTTATCAAAATTTCATGCACAGCGCACCTTCCGCCGCCTATTTTTGGGATCAGACTTTGTGAGATGACAGCAGTTAGTGAAACGCTAAGCATATTTCTTACTTGAAGCTGCTCGCTTCCATCAAAGCTATCAACGATCCTATTTATAGTTTGTATAGCCGAGTTTGTGTGAAGCGTGCCAAAGACTAGGTGTCCAGTCTCAGCTGCTGTAATAGC
>CAURFS010000250.1:0-2618 GCA_963523845.1 uncultured Campylobacter sp.
AATCTATTTTGCGCCGTTTCGTGCTCGATGAAATTTTGTATAAATTTCGTCTTGCCCGAGCCCAGATAACCGGTGATGATAAAAAAATTCGGCCGCTCGCCGCCTTGCATAAAAATTTGCTTTTTATCCTCCTTGGCTAAGCGCAGCAAAAATTTAAACAAAGCTACCGAGCCGGACAGCTTCTTAAAAGATCTATCGTCAAATTTAATGCGCCCGTCGCTCGCGCCCTCTGCGCCGTAGATTAAATTTACAAAAATTTCGCCGCAGAGCGGATCTGCTTTGCTTTTTAAATTTCGATCTTTGTCGTAGATCACGGCGTGCGCCGCTTTTTTGTAAATTTCAAAGCTATCGTAGCGCGGCTCGTAAATTTTACAAAGCGCGATATGCAAAAAGTTCATAAACGCAAGCGACGCCCTAAAGCAGGGGAAATTTTTATCGAGCCCCTCTTTTGCGATGATCTGCTTGCCCTCTATGCGCACGCCGTCCTTTGCGTACGACCTATCTCTGAGCTTCGTTTTAAAAGATAGCGCTATGCCTCGCTCTTGCGGCTTTAAATAGATCGTAGCGACGCGGAAATTATTTAAAAGCTCCTCGTGCGCGGAGAAATTTCGCACCTTTGCCAAAAAGTCCGGCTCGCTGGCTAAAACGGCTTCAAAAAGCGAGACGCTACCGAGCAGCTCGTCATTTGCGGAGGGAAAATAATAAAGCTCAAATACGCCCGCATCCTCTTTCACCTCCCGCAAAACGATGCCGTAAATTCCGCCGTAAAAGCCAAATTTGATGCTCCAGCATTCGTTAAAATAGTTCCCCTTATACATCCCCTGATACTTGCTTGAGGATTTTACGTCGCTATCGTAAAGAGACTTCATCAATATACATCTCATAAGCGACCTGTAATCCTCAAACGAGTATTTAAATTTCAAAGGGAAAATATCTTGAAATTCCATGCTTCTATCCAAATTTAACCTTATCGCCGTTGCCGAGATAATCGGACGTTTTGGTTCTAAATCTAGCCGTGCCCTTTACGATCGGATAGCCCTCGCGGACGAATTTTTGCACGGTCAGAAGACCCGTGCAGTGGTTGCACGCCATGACTTGGTAGTTCCATCTTTTCAGTCCGATAACCAGATCGTCATATTTTGGATCCCAGTCGTCAAACGGCGAGATATGAAGTCCGCCGTAAAGACCGTAGAGCTGATCGTTATCGTACTTGAGCTCCTTGTGCGCAGAGTCCGAGAAGGTAATGATACCCTGATGGCAGCAGCCCGTGATACTCACAAGACCTTTGTCTTTGACGTTTACGAATATCGACTGTTCGCCAAAAACTCTCGTAATGATAGGGCAGTCGTAGCAAAACGTACACATTCCGGGCTCAATCTCGTTTCTGCCCTTTTTAAACACTACAAGCTCGCCTTTATGGCCTGAATCTTTGATATATTGTCTGCCCTCCGGGTAAAAGCCTTCGTGGATTATGATCCTGATGTCGGGCTTATACTTTAAAACGACGGGTAGCGCCCAAAAGTGATCGTAGTGCTCGTGCGACATTATGAGGGTGTCTATTTCGCCGCTTTGCAGCATCTTATCGATCCCCTCCCGCTTAAAACACTCGTGCATCCATTTGTAGGACCAGCCGCAATCAAGCAGATATTTTTTCTTTTCTCCGTTTAGCCGCTCTATCTCTATGAGAGCGGAGTAGCCGCCCGCGTTATCGGGATTTACGGAGAGCTTTTTGGTTACCTCCCACGCCTCATCGATCTTATCGGGTAGAAGATGCTTGATTTGTGAAATTCCCTCTTCGTAGCTGCCTTTGGCAAGCCCTTTGCCGTTACCAAACGGTGGCCAGTTAAATAGATATTGATTGACCAGTAGCCCGCCTGCGCCTTTAATATCTCCCATCAGCATCGAGTTATCAAACCAGCTCGTTTCGGAGATATTAGTAACCTCGACGCTTTTAATCGCGCCGAAATCGGTCATCTTTCGCACTTCATCGGGAAGAAAAAATTCTCTCGCAGGAGAGTATGAAAACACCCCCATCGATGCTAGCGCGCCGAGTCCTATGCCCGCTGCACTGCCTTTTATAAAATCTCTTCTAGCTTCATTCATCTCAGATCCTTTATTTAAAAATTGTAAGCATATTGCCCACGGCAGGCGCTAGATAAACTACGGCGAGATAGATGATCACGCCTATGATAAAGCCTACCACCAAGCCTTTAATGGAATTTTTATTTCCAAAATCATCTTCCTCGCCTGCTTCCTCTGCTTCCTCTTTCTTGCCTGCAAGCTTCCAGCCCGGCCAGCCGTCCATAAACCAGTAATTTATCAGCATTACATTGATAAACCAGATCATCGGAATCATAGGGAATTGTTGCGGGTGCGAAAAGCCTTTTTGGGTGCCTAGCAAAAAGTGCGAGACCTGATAATAGACGTAGTATAGGACGATAGCTGCTACCATGCTTATGATCGTTCTAAGAAGGATATTGACGGGCTTTGAAAATTTATTAACCGCGTTGTTGCAGTAAAATTTAATAAATAGCACCGGCACCAGCCAAAATATAGCTATCTCGCCTACGTGCAGCCAGCGCCAATCGGGCGCAAAAAGCCTCCTGTCACCTCTAATA
>CAURFS010000251.1:0-2607 GCA_963523845.1 uncultured Campylobacter sp.
CGCCGTAAAATTTTATTTTAGCACCGCAGCTTCAGTAAATTTTGCTTGCAGCACAGGCTTACACGGCGCCAGAGCATAAATTTAAAAGTCTCAAATCGCAAAGCTGCACGCATAAATTCGACGCCTAGGCTTGCGAGATGAAATTTAAAGGCGCGGATTCAAAAGCGTAAATCTCTTTTTCGATATGAAATTTAACAAAGCAAGCGTGAACCAAGCGGCACGATCAAAGCGCCGTTTTGCAAACTCGCGGGCTTTAAGTGAAGCAAAAACAAAGCGCTATTTTATAAATCCGCTTGCCACTACGCGGTCGCGCTCGTCGTAAAAAACCGCGAGCTGCGCCGGAGCGATGCCTGCTGCGGGTGCGGACAGCACGGCATGCACGCCGCCGTCCTCACGCGGCGAAATTTTAACGGGGAGTTTGGCGCTGCGGTAGCGGATCTTAACGCCGAGGCCAGACATATTTAAAATTTCATCCCTATCCAAAAAGGCGTTGAAATTTTCGGTGTCGAACTCGTAGGTCGCCAGCTCGTCCTTGCCGCCCACGACGATCTCGTTTTTGCGCGGGTCGATGCTTAGCACGAAGTGCGGCTCATGCGCGCCGTGCACCGTAAAACCGCGGCGCTTGCCGATCGTGTAGTGCATATAGCCCTCGTGAGTGCCGATAGCGTTGCCCGCGCGGTCGCGCACGATGCCGGGCATTTTGGTACCCGTATGGCGGTTCAAAATATCGATATAGGTGGTATCGACAAAGCAGATCTCGCTGCTTTCGCTTGCAGAAGCGATCTGTGAAAGCTCCGTATAGGCGCGCGCGGCCTCTTTGACGTCCTTTTTATACATCCCACCAAGCGGAAATAGCATAAACTCAAGCGCGGCGGGATCGATGTTTGCTAAAAAATAGCTCTGATCTTTGCTAAGATCTACAGCGGCTTTTAAAAGCCCATCCTCAATACGGACGTAATGCCCTGTAGCTAGGCGCTCAAAGCCCTGCTCGCGCGCAAATTCTAAAAGCTTGCCGAGCTTTATGCGGCGGTTACACAACGCGCACGGATTTGGCGTAAGACCGCTTATATAGGCCTGCACGAAGGGCTCGTAAACGTCGCGATTAAAATCATCCTGCAGATCCAAAATGTGGATTTTTATGCCTAAAAACTCGCCTACCTTGCGGACTTTGGCAATATTTGCTTCGTGATAGCCGGGCTTTGCGTGCAGCTTCATATAGCAGCCCTGCACCTCGTGCCCCGCGTCTTGCAGCAGCTTCGCGCACATCGAACTATCCACGCCGCCGCTCATCGCGACTAAAATTTTCACTCCCCGACCCTTTTTCTAACGTCGTTTAAAATTTCGTCCAGGCTGCTGCATAGCATGAAATTTTGTAGATCCTCTTCGCTTATGGCGCCGGATTTGAGCAGCGAGGCGCGGAAAAACTCCATCAAAGGCGCGTAAAATTCCTCGTCATAAAGATAGATCTGTGCGCGCTTAAAGCCCGTTTGCACCAGCACTAAAATTTCAAATAGCTCATCCAACGTCCCAAAGCCGCCAGGAAAGATGACGAAAATTTCGCTATTTTCGATGAGCGCGCCTTTGCGCGGCGCAAATGCCGAAAAATGCGCGCCCGTAGTCAAAAAGCCGTTGTTTTTCTGCTCAAAAGGCAGCGTGATGTTAAAGCCCACGCTCTGCGTTTTCGCGCGCGAAAACGCGCCCTTGTTCGCGCCCTGCATGATCCCGCCGCCGCCGCCCGTGATGATCGCGTATCCCATATCCGCAAGCGCCGCACAGAGGGTTTGCGCGTCTTTTACGTAGCGGTTATCCTCGCTAAAGCGCGCCGAGCCGAAGATCGTAGCACTGCGACCGACGTAGCGAAGGCTGTTTCGCGCGATTTTGATATCTTTTAAAAGTTCTTTTATCTGCATGATTAATCTATCTTTTTCGTATATATTTTAAAATTTTGGATTTTAGATTAGAAATAAATTTTTAAATTAAGACTTAAAATAGCGAGTTATATGCCATTTTAAAATTTCATCATAAATCATACTAGATTGCTAAGCTTTCTTAAAAATCCGCCGACGCCGCGATAAGCGCTCATATCAATCGGCTCCAAGCCCTGTTTGCTCAAAAATCGCGAGACGCTCTGTCTAAGCGCGATGGTAGCGGGCGAAAACGGATAGTGCGAGTTAAAAAGCGCGCGATTTTGTGAGCAGACGGCTACTTGTTTACAAAACGGCACAAAGCCTAGCAGTTTAAAGCCCAGCTCGCTTATATTGCGGTGCGCGACTGACTTTAGATTGTCGTAGATCATCACGGCATCATCCTCGCTTGCGGTGAAATTTAGCAAAAACAAAACCTCTTTTTTGCTCGCCCCAAGCGTCTTTAAAAGCGCGTAGGTGTTGCTGATCGAGCAGGGCTCGTTCGCGCACAGCACGATATTTTCGTCGCCGATGCTCAAAAAATCTCCAAGATACTCAAGCCCCGCATCGATCAAAATAAAATCGAAGATTCCCGCCTCTTTTAGCTCGCTTGCGAAGCGAGCGGGGCTTTCGTGAGCCTTTGCGTTTGCGGAATTCCCGGCTTCTTCGGGATTTGATGAGCGGGCGGAATTTTTCATTTCAT
>CAURFS010000252.1:0-2599 GCA_963523845.1 uncultured Campylobacter sp.
GATTTACGAGATGGAGAAGCACGACGATATGCTCCGCAGGAAAAACGACTACATCTCAAGCGTCTATGAGGAGCTCGCGGGCGAGGTTAGCGACGATAAGCTGCTGCTAGCGATGGTGGCGAATCAAATTTTAGAGGGGATCTATTTCTACAGCGGCTTTACCTCGATCTATGCGCTTGCTCGCGCGGGCAAGATGCTAGGCAGCGCGCAGATGATCCGCTTCATACAGCGCGACGAGATCACGCATCTGCTGCTCTTTCAAAACATGATAAATTCCGTCCGCAAGGAGCGCACCGATCTGTTTAATAAACGCAACGTGGATAAAATTTACGAGATGTTCGAGACGGCGGGAAACTTAGAGATCGATTGGGGCAAATACATCACGGATAATCAAATCATGGGCTTTACGGATGATATCATCGAAGAATATATCCACTACCTGGTCGATCAGCGCCTGCTCGCCATCGGGCTTGAGAAGCGATACGGCGCGAAACATCCGATAAAATGGGTCGATGATTTTTCTAAATTTAACGATCAAAAGAGCAATTTTTTCGAGAGTAAAGTCACGAACTACAGCAAAGGAAGCTTGAGTTTCGATGATTTTTAGCGGATTTTGCGGTTTGAAATTTTGCTCCGCCGCATCGCGGCACGGATACTTTGCGGATACTTGTTCGACACGGTTTGGATGCGCGATAAGCGCAGAAGCCATATTACCTGCAAAATTTTTAAAATTTAGCCGCGCTATGTATTTAAAAAACGCAGCTCATGCTCTTTTGGCGCGGAGTGGACTTTCGGGAATTTTTAAAAATTTTAGCGGCTTGGAATTTAGACGGGGCGAAAGCTTTCGCGGCTTTAAATTTAACGTCTGGTCGGGTGGGAGCGCGCTATGGTCTCGCTAGAGCGGCTTCGCTGCGAAAAGATGGCGAACGACATCGCCGAACAGGTTAGCTTAAATCCTGCGCTTTTTGAGGCGTTTTGCAGCGTCGCTAGAAGCGAGTTTGCTCCGCTAGGCGCGCACGCTTTCAGCCTTAACGCGCAGCCCATTTTAGCCAGCCAGTGGATCAGCTCGCCGCTGACGGTCGCGCGCATGACGATGGCGCTAAGCGTGGATCCGAAGGTCGAGAAAATTTTAGAGATCGGCTGCGGCAGCGGCTATCAAGCGGCGATTTTAAGCAGGATGGTTCATCGCGTCTTTGCCGTAGAGCGCGTCGAGCGGCTGGTGGGCGAGGCGAAAAGACACTTTGCAAATCTCGGGATTTCAAACATCAGCTTGCGCCACGACGACGGCAACGCGGGGTGGAAAAATTTCGCCCCTTTCGATAGGATATTGCTCTCGGCGTGCGCCGAGCAGATCGACGAGCGGTTGTTTGCGCAGCTGGCAATCGGCGGAATTTTGGTCGCTCCGATGAATAGAGGCGGCTCGCAAAAGATCGTTAGATTTAGTAAAATTTCGCCGTCCGAGATCAAAGAAGAGGAGCTTGGCGCTTGCGAGTTCGTCCCGCTGATGCAGGGTCGCGGATAGATCTAGCGCGCAGTAAATTTTAAAATTTACTACCGCCTCCTAGCGCGTAAATTTAATAAAATTTGCTTTCGCGCTTCGCCCTGAGATCAGAGTTTTATTAATTATTTATTTAAATTCAAGTACAATACGCAATTTTAATCTTTCAAGGATGAGTCATGCAAGATTTTAGCAAGGAAAAGATAGAGTCGCTGGTCGCCAGCTGGAAAAATCACAACAAAAACCAATTCTGGCTTAAAAAACAAACCGCAATTTCAAAGTATTTAGGCGAGATAAAGCGCTGCCTCGCAAGCTTTGATGAGACCGAGAACGAGTTTTTGCAAACTTTATATATAAATCTCAGTGACGGCAATCTTAGAAGCTGCAAAATTTTATCTCTGGGCGAGAAGTTCGCACACGCCGAGTATTTCTTTATGGATCAGTTTTTTGATTCCAATATCAGTGCGTTTTATTATGATTTCGCTTTCAAAGACCGTATCGTCGGCAAAAAGGAGTTGTTTCCTAAAAATGCCGTAAAAAGCGTAGATAGCGTGCTTAGCGGCGAGGATAAAAACATCGTCTCGCTTTATGTTTTTATCGAAAATATCGTCAAAAATTTCAATAGCTATTCGCAGGAGCGCACCGCGCGCGATATTTTCAAACAAAAGCTAGTCAATTTCTACGACGAGCTTTACAGACTTCTTACGGCGGTGGATAGCGCTTTGGCGATCGATTTTTTCGACGTCGCGCTGCATAATCAGCCCTTCGTGCTGATGGAATTTTTAAAATCCGCGATAAATGCCGATAATTTCTATCTGATCGACAGCTACCTAAGCGACGACGGGATGCTAAATTTAGGGCTTGCCGAGGACGGCGATTTCGCGCAAATTTCACGCGAAAAGCTCTATCTGCTAGCCAGCATATTTGCGCAGTGCAACGACGAGTTTCCGACGCTCGTTTATCGCGATGAAACCGCGCAAATTCTATCCTTGCTCTACGACGAAAAGGTTGAAATTTTTGAAGAATTTTACGAAGTAAGTTCGCGATTTATCGCGGAATTTACCCCGTATCCGCAGGATGTCGTGGGCGCGGCTAAGATCG
>CAURFS010000253.1:0-2584 GCA_963523845.1 uncultured Campylobacter sp.
ACCCTCGGGCATAGCATAGACGCTGTCGTTTTGATTGACGATCAAAAACTCCTCCAGCCGCTCCTCCCTGCTCTCGCCGTTGTGGTTTGAAATTTTACCGCTTATGAAGTGCGGATTGATCTGGTGCGGAAAGATCCCCAGAGCTACTGGCGAGGGCGGGAAGACGATCGGCATATCGTTGGTAGTCATCATCGTCTTGCCCGCGACGTTTGCGCCGGCAGACCAGCCGAAATACGGCGTACCGCTATCTACGGCGTCTTTGATCGCGCCTAAGAGATCAAATTTATAAAGCTCATTTAGCAGCACGAAGGTATTGCCGCCGCCGATGCAGATCGATTTGGCGTTTTTAACGGCGGCTTTCATATCGGAAAAGTGGTGAATCGATCTGATATTGTTGCTCTCCAAGCAATCCGCAACCTTCTGCTCGTATTGCTCGTTTGTGCGCCTAACGCCCGCAAACGGAATGAATAAAATTTCATCCTCCCATAACCTGCCTAAAAATTCCCTGATCCACCCCTTGCAGTGGTTCAGATAGCCGCTGTCTTTGTAACTGGAAGCGCTTAGAAGTAGTGCTCTTTTCATGCCGCCTTCCTTAAGCTTTGCCGTTTAGCTTATACGCGCAGCGCAGATACACGTCCACTCCCGCAAGCAGCGAGTCTTCGTCGAAGTCAAATTTGGCGTTGTGATGCCCCGCCGCAAGCGTCGTGCCGATCATCAGATATCCGCTCTTACCGCCCGCATCTTGCACCGAGCGCATAAAATGCGCAAAATCCTCGCATGCGCCAAAATTTAGCTCCCTTACGATTTTATCATCGTCGATAAACGGCGATGCCTTCGCCGCATCCTCGTAAAGCTGCGTGGTGGCCTCGTCGCTATCACCGCCTGCGGTACCGCCCGTGACCTGCACGTCGTAGCTGACGCCGTAAATTTTAGAAACGCCCTCCACTATGTCCATGCATTTGGCCTTCATAAACTCATTCAGCTCCGTGCTCTCGCCGCGCGTCTCGCACGCAAGGTAGCCGTTAGGCGCGATGACGTTGCGTCCTTCACCCGCGCGCAGCACGCCTATGTTGATACGCGTGACGCCGTCTGCATGTCTCGTGATGCCGTGCATATCAAGCGCCATCTCGGCTGCGGCGAGCAGAGCATTGGCTCCGTTTTGCGGCGCACCCGCTGCGTGAGCGGACCTGCCTTGCAAATTTACGTCAAATTTAGTGGTCGCAAGCAGCTTTTTGGTACCGCAGATGATGCCTCTCATAGTGGTCGCCTGAAAGCCGATATGACCGCCCAGCAAGTAATCCACGCCCTTGGTGACGCCCGCAGCTTCCATACCTACGGCGCCTCTGGTGCCCTCCTCGGCGGTTTGGAAGATAAATCTAAATTTACCGCTAAAATCGTCTAGGCTCTGGGCGATCAGCTTTGCCAAAGCAAGCCCCATCGTGATATGCCCGTCGTGCCCGCACGCGTGCGTAATGCCGCTAATGTCGGAGCGAAAGCCCTCCTTAAAAGGACGGTGATCCGCGTCCGTGCTCTCGGTCACGTCCACGCCGTCTATGTCAAATCTAAAAGCGACCGTCTTGCCCGCGCGCCCCGTGTCTATTTCGGCAACTAAACCCGTTAGCCCATCCTCCATCGCATCAAGAAATTTTATCTGATCCACGTTTAGCAGCTCTTTGGCGCGCTGTTTCGCCTTCTCGCAGGCATCCTTACTACCTACGCCCTGCCTTGCCTCAGCCTTTACAACCTCGCGACCGAGCTTTATCTCATAGCCCAAGCGCTGCATACGATCTGCGATAACCGCGGTCGTAAAAAAGGTAAACCAGCCCGTCTCGGGATGCGAGTGGAAAAACCTGCGATCCCCGATCATCTCGCTTTTTAGCGCCTCTACTTTTTGTGCGATAGCATCCATCTTCTCTCCTTTATTTTTTAGCTAAGCTTAACATCGCCGCGGCCAGAACCTTCGTAGCGGCAAATGCGTCGTGCCAGTTTATGCTCTCATTTACGTTGTGGCTGATGCCGTCCTTACACGGCACGAAAAGCATCCCCACGCGATCCGCAAGCTCCGTCATATTCATCGCATCGTGTCCTGCGCCGCTAGGAAGCCTCAGGCTTGGAATTTTAAGCTCGCCGGCACAGCTCTCAAGCAGATCTATCATCTCCTCGCTTAGCTTTACGGGGCGATCTTTAATGAGATTTTTTAGTTCGAATTTACACCCTCTGCGAGCGCAAATTTCATCTATCGCGGCGCAAATTTTATCGTCCGCCGCCCTAAGCGCTTCCTCGTCTATATCGCGTATATCAAGACCTAGAGTGCAGGAGCCAGGGATCACGTTTAGCACGCCGGGCAGCGCGTTTGCATAGCCCGTCGTCGCGACCGTGGTTTTGCCCTCCTTTGCGATCCTCTCCGCGCTTAAAATGATCTCGCTAGCGCAAGCTAGGGCGTCGCAGCGCATATCCATCGGCGTAGCGCCGCTATGATCGGCTCTGCCCTCGATCCACAGCTCGTATCGCACGGGCGCGGCGATACCCGTGACGATGCCTACGGGGATGCCGCGTCGCTGCAATACCGGCCCCTGCTCGATAT
>CAURFS010000254.1:0-2575 GCA_963523845.1 uncultured Campylobacter sp.
GGCTAAGCTCGAGCCCCAGACTTGCAAATTTTTCTATCTCGCTCGCGCTTAGGCTCAGGCTTTCGTTGTGGATGGCGTAGATCCTACTAAGCGCGGCAGTATTTGCAAAAAGCCCACACATCTCGCATTTTTGCGCAAGCAGCGCTATGGCTTCGTTCACGCCCGAGGGGTTGAACAATCTAACCTCATTTCGTTCAAATTCCTTGATAAAATCCGCGCTCACTGAAATTTCGCTATCGTTTAGCTCATAAATTAGATGATTGTTCGCGTCTGACTTACACAGCGCGATGAGCCTTCGCAGCTCCTCTTTTTTGATGAGCGAGGCGGTTTTAATGTGAAGCGTGTTGCTACCGCCGAAAAGCGAGGGCTCCAAGAAGCTTCGCGCCTGCTCAAAATCATACTCCAAAAAATACAAACTCAAAAAATTTTCCGCGGCGTAAATTTGCTTTAGGCGCTGCGCGTAAAGCTCGTTTGAAAAATCGTCTCCGCCGCGCAAAAGTACGAAATTCGGCACCCTGCCGCTTGCGATAAGCCCGTCAAATTCTCTCCTATACATCAGATCTTCTTTACCACCCTGCCTAAGATCACTCCGCTAGCGATGTTTGCGTCTGTAAGCTCGACTAGCACGGGCGTTAAAATGTCGCCGGCGAAATTTGAAACTAAAATTTTAGCCCCCTTTAGCTTGTCGTCGAGCTTTGCAGTGACGGAATTTCCGTTTTCGTCGATGTAGCAGCGGAATTTTTTGCCCAAATTTTCCGCGGCCCAGCGCGCAAATTTTCGGTCCATAAAATCAAACGCGACCTTGTCCGCCTCGCGCTCCAGCTCATTTAGCCTCGCGCACGTCGCATCGATGTTTAAAAGTAGGTAATTATAAAATTTCTCATCCCCTCTCATCTGCGCCTTTAGCAGGCGGTGCAAAATGAGATCGGAATAGCGCCTGATCGGGCTTGTGAAGTGCGTGTAGTTATCAAATCCGAGCCCGAAATGCCCGCGCGATTCGGACGCATACTCGGCGCGCTTTTGAGCCTTAATGATGAGCTTATCGACCTCCTCGCGGATCCCCATGGTATCGGCTTGCGCTTGAATTTCGCCGATCATTTTAGCAAGGTTGCTCTGATACGGCGCGTCGATGCCGAACAGCGCCAGATCGTCAAGCAGCGCGTAAATTTTTTTAAGCTCCGCCGAGCCGTGATTTCTAAAAACGCCCCGCTAGATGCGCGCCGCAGCGGCTTTGTTGGCTAGCAGCATACAATCCTCGATGAGTTTGTGCGACGGGGTATCGGTCTCAAAGCGAGTGGAGCTTATTAGGCCGTGCTCATCAAGCGTGATGCGAAGCTCCTTGGTACGGAAATCAAATCCGCGTTTTAGCCTCGCGCGGCGCAGGCGCTCGCAAATTTCATTAAGCGGCAAGAGCCAGCTTAAAATTTCAGGCTCGTACGCCTTGCGGGTACGTAAAATTTCATCGACCTCGTCGTAATCGTAGCGGCGTTTTGATCTTATAATCGCTTCGAAAAGCTCCTGCTTTTGCGGGTTTAAATTTTCATCCAAAGCGATTTTAAAAACAAAGGCCAATCTAGGCAGATTCGGCATCAGCGAGCAGATGTTTTCGCTAAGCTCGTGCGGCAGCATCGGCACGGAGCGGTGCGGGAAATAGATCGAAAAGCCGCGAAATTTCGCCTCCTTATCGATCGGCGAGTATTCGCTTACGTATTCGCTCACGTCGGCGATCGCGACGTAAAGCGTGCACTCTTTTACGTCAAAATAGATCGCGTCGTCGAAGTCCTTGGCGTCGATGGGATCGATGGTGCAAAAGGGCAGATGCTGCAAATCCACGCGCTGCGGATACAGCGCCTCGTCCACTTCGCTGCCGAAGCTCGCGGCTTGTTGCTTGCACGCTTCGTTAAATTCGTCGTTTTTATCGTAGATCGCTAAAGAAATTTTCTCATCGACGAAGGGATCGGCTAAGCTTCCGATCACCTCGGTAATTTCGTTCGTTAGATTATCGATCTTTAAAAGGGTGTTTGCGGGCAGCTGCTTTAGCGATTTTTGCGTGGCTTTGAGCGGATTTGCGAGGCCGGTTTTGACGTTCACGCCTAAAATTTCACGCCCGAAGCTTTTGGTATAAACCACGCTCGTTAAAAACGCGGGCTTGACGCACATCAGCACTTTTGCGTGCGGGCGAGACTTTCTTGAGCTTAAAATTTTTGCTAGGATCAGATCGCCGAGATGCACGCCGCTTAGATATCTGTTTTCGATGATGAGATCTGCCTTGAAGCGGTCGTCGAAGCTTTGCAGATAGCCCGTGCCGTCGCGCGCGATGTCGAGCCTGCCGAAAACATAGCCGTCGTTCAGATAGAGCTTGCCCTTGTGCGCGCTGATGGCGCCGATATTTAGGAGGTTACGCACGAGCTCCTTTTGCTCGCCGCTAAGATCCTTTTCAAATACGCCCGAGTTAAAGGCGCGCAGGAGCTCTTTCATATCGAAATTTCGCCTTTAGCCTCTAAAAACGCCTCCTGCTCGAAGCCGAACTCGACTAGTAAATTTAAAGCGTTGTCGATACTAAGCTCGTCGAAGT
>CAURFS010000255.1:0-2558 GCA_963523845.1 uncultured Campylobacter sp.
GAGGGATCATCTAAGGCTAAAGGGAAGAGAGGCAAGAAGGGTAAGGGAGAGTAATAAGAAAGAATATATAAAATAGGGAGAGGGCGTAAATTGGACTTCTCCCTTTGTTTTTATAAAAATTTATAAAGGGTATGACTCTATACTTTTTGGAGGCAGATAAGATTGTAAATTTTAGCTATTGTTTTGTCTGGGTTTTGGCAGCAATTGTTATGTCTAAGCATATTAACTTTATTTACTTCTCTGTTATTTTACCTAATTGCTTTATTGCTTTTACAATTACTTTAGATTTTGAATAATTTATTTATAGGCGAATTTAAATCCGCACAATTTATTTATATTGTTTATTTGCTTTTAAATTTTTGATGGATACAATCATACGATCTAAATTTTTAAAGGATTTTGAGCTTAAAACTATGAGCAACAAAATAAAATTTATCAAAAATATTTCCTGGCTTCTGTTCGAACATGGTATTAGGATCGGCGGCAGTATTGTGACGGCGTCGATTTTAGCCAGAGTTTTAGGGATTGAAAAATATGGGATTTTTCAATATTTATTGGGGCTTGTAGTTATTTTCAAATCGCTTTCATATCTTAATCCAGCAGAGATTATGGTACCTAGGCTTACGAACGCAGACGCCATGCAGCGCAGATATTTAATGGGAAGCGGCTTTTTTATCAGGGCGTTTTTCTGCATAGTAGCATATATCGCTTTTTTAGCATTCGTATATTTTAGTGATGATGTAAAAGCGTTTAATCTGGCTCTAATTCTCGGATTTTGTATTTTGTTAGACGAAGCATTCGGTATCGTCACGGCCTTTTTACAATCTCAGACGATGATAAAATATAGAAGCGTGCTATATATCTGTTTTACGATCATCAAGATTACTATTCTGGCATCGCTATTTTGGCTAGGGGTTACTAATATCTATATTTATGCGCTTACATATACGCTGGAGAGTATTTGCATGGCGCTAGGTCTGCTTTGGGTTTATAAGATTTTAAATAAAGAACTATTCTTTACATTTGATTTTAATAAAATTTTGCCCCTTCTTAAAGATGGACTACCATTTTTTCTAGGTATCTGCTTTATGTGTATATTTTTGAGGGCAGATATTGTTGCGACGCGTTATCTAAGTGATGGTACGACTTTAGGGTTATATGCCTCGGCGATTCAGCTTTTTGGTAGCGTGACTGCTATGGCGCCAATTATAGCGGTATCATTTGCGCCTTTATTTGTTTATAAATTTGACGAACTATACACCATAAAGAAAAATATATGGCTGCTTGCTTGCGGTATGGTTGCTATTTCGCTTTTTACGTCTATGGCGATGTATTTTTTATCGCCAATTTTAATAAGCTTAATATTCGGAGCTAAATTTAACGACGCAGTAGAAATTTTTAGATATCTATTATTTATTTTGCCGCTTATATTTTTAAACGAGGCTTTAAATTTATATATAATTAAAATGAAATTGGGTAAACTCCTTATTTATAAATGGGGACTTGCCCTAGGCGGTGCCGTTGTGGCTTATTTATATTTTGTTCCTATTTATGGCGCCGCAGGAACAGTAGTTGGGCTTGGAATAGGATATTTTGTAGTATGTATACTGGGTGCCGCGATAATTTTAAATGATAAAGGGGATTTATGAAGGAGGTTTTGATATCCGCAATAGTACCTATATATAATGTCGAAAAGTATCTTGGAAAATGTATCGACAGCATCATAAATCAAACTTATAAAAATTTAGAGATAATATTGGTTGATGACGGAAGTACTGATGGTTGTTCTAAAATTTGCGATGAATATGCACTAAAAGACAGCCGCATAAAAGTAATCCATAAAGAAAACGGCGGTCTTAGCGATGCTAGAAACGCAGGCATCGATATTGCAAGCGGTGAATATTTAACTTTTATAGATAGTGACGACTGGGTAAGTAAATTTTATATACAAAATTTATATTGCTTGATAGATAGATGCGATGCGGATATGGCTATCACCTCAATCAGGCGCGCTTATGAAGACAGTGAGGATAAAATTTATGAAAAAAGTA
Organism: uncultured Campylobacter sp.; assembly: GCA_963523845.1. Lineage (GTDB taxonomy): Bacteria > Campylobacterota > Campylobacteria > Campylobacterales > Campylobacteraceae > Campylobacter_B. The sequence continues at coordinate 2,052 of CAURFS010000255.1, forward strand.
TAAATGATGAGCCTATTTTAATCCATACAGCTAAAGAATGTATAGAAAGTCTATTTTGCGGTAAATTTTATAATGTCGGTGCGGTTGCTAAAATTTATAAAAAAGAGTTATTTGCAGGCATTAGGTTTCCAAAAGGCCAGATATACGAAGACCTTGCGACCACGCCCATAATAGCTTCAAAAGCAGACAAAATAGCTTTTTGCGACCTGAAGGATTATTTTTACTTTATAAGAGATAATTCTATCATGACGAGCAAAGGCGATATTGAAGACTTAATTATATTTAATATCCTAGACGAGCTAGAAAAATATTTCTGTGATTACAAAGATATTGTAAAATCCATAGAGATCAGAAAGCTCAGAGACGCATTTATGACTTTGTATAAATTTAAGGATAATTTAGACGATTTAAGCAGGGATGCGCTAATAAAAATGGATAAAATCATAAAAAACAATTCCATGATCGCGCTGAAAGATAAAAATTCTAAGACGCAGGATAGGATCGGGG
>CAURFS010000256.1:0-2556 GCA_963523845.1 uncultured Campylobacter sp.
AGCTCGATCGAATAGAGCTTTTGGATCAAAGCACGATGAAACATCATCTAGGCTCGCAGGATAAAATTTTAGATCGCAATCCAAACAAAAGCGCTTCGCAAAGCTCTAGCGCTGAAGCTGCGAGCGAGCAAAATTCCGCTTCGCAAAATTCTGGCAGCGAAGATTAGAATGCCGAAAATTCTAACGGCAAAAATTCCGATACCAAAAATTCGGACGCGTAGAATTTCGGTGCGTGAAATTTAACCAGTATGATGAGAAATAAAGCTACGTTAAAATTTAAAAATTTCATCGCCCGCCCGCGCTCTTTTTGGACCCGCCCAAAGCTCGCGCGTGCAGGTGCGACTCTTTGCTGCTCACATCCTGCCGAAGCTATTTGCCTAGAAATATCAAGCGCCGTTGCGACGCCGAGCGGAGTGGGTAAAAATTTAAAAAGTCAAAATTTTAAAAACCGAAACGCTACGAGTACGAATTGCGAGGCAAGTCGTTACATAGACTTTAGTGCGCGGATTACGACACGGATCGCGACATATGCCTTAAGCATATTGCTGCAGCACATGCCAAAGTATAAACTTTAACGCAGATCGAGACTTAAATTTAAATATATGCCACGATATAAATTCTAGCGCGGATTATGACATAAATCTCGTCAAGGGTCACGGCATGAACCTAAGCATGGATTATTACGACATACGCCTCGGAGCGGATCTAGACATAAATTCTGACAGGGATCGCGCCGTAAATTTTAAAATTTCAAACGCAAACTTAAGACGAATTTAACGGATTTAAAAGCAGTTTTAAAAGCAGATTTAAGGACGGATTTTAGATTATGAAATTTTTAAATTTAAAAGTTGCTGCCGCCGTGTTCGCGCTGCTGCTTGCAGGCTGTGACGGATGGAAGCACCATCTAAGCAGCGACGGCGCCTCTCTTGCCTCCAAGTTCGACCCCTCCGAGCGCACGCTAAAGATCGAGGGTAACGACAAGCCGCTCGTGCTGTGTTTCTACGCAAGTAGCCGAATTTAGAAATTTTAAAATTTATACAAAATTCTACGATTTGGAATTTTGATAAAATTTCTGTGGCTACCAGCTTCCGCTAGCACCGCCTCCACCGAAACTTCCGCCGCCCCCACTAAAACCGCCTCCGCTAAAACCGCCATTTCCTTTAAATCCGCCAAAATCCCCAGATGAGCCGCCTCTCATGCGCGATGAGCGCGCGATTTCGCTTATGATGTCTGCGCTCGAGATTATATCCTCGTCGCTTCTTCTGAGGCGCGTCACGCGGCGGCTTAGTATCGCGAAAAGCAAGACCGCAAAAAGCACCATAAAGATCGCAAAGTCCTTATTGCTCGGATCCTGCTGCGCGTTGGCGTTAAGCGGATCAAATTTTATATCGCCGCCTTCGATCGTGCTAATGATCGCCGAAACCCCGCTAATGACGCCACTTTCGTAATCCCCCTGCCTAAAATAGGGCAGAATTTTATTGCTGATGATGCGCTTGGCGCGCATATCGGTTAGCACGCCTTCTAGCCCGTATCCGACCTCGATACGCACTTTATGCTCGTGTGGAGCGACAAGCAGCAGTACGCCGTTGTCGCGCCCTTTTTGCCCGATACCAAGAGCGCGCGCCTGCTCTACGCCGATTTCCTCGATAGAGTAGCCACCGAGCGATTTTAGGCTTACGAGCATGATCTGGTTTGTGGAATTTTTATCAAAAGTCGTTAAAATTTCATTCAGACTCTCTCTCGCGGCTGGGCGTAAAATGCCAGCCTCATCAATTACAGCGGTACCGTTTGGATGGGCTAGATACTCGCTAGGTGCGGCGACGCTTATTACAAATAGCGCCATCAGGGCAAAAGCAAATCTCCAAGCCACTCTCATCGCAGCTCCACCAATGTCTCTTCTATCTCGTTATTTTCGCTATCTTTAGGCACTCGCATGGCTAGCTCGCACAGCGCGTCCATCGCCTTTAAAACGGCAGGCTCAAGACCTTGCGTGCTGGGGTTAAATTCTGTCGTGATACGTTCAAACTCACCCTTAGAGATAAACTCCGCCGCTTGCGCGCCGCAGATGATATGAGCGCAGCGCTCGCGGACGCAGACACAAAACATTATCGCTTCTTTTACGCTGCCATAACGCTCGTAAAATTTTTGCATCGCAAACTCGCCCGAGAGCCGAAGTCTGCGAGATTTAGGCGTGATTAGAGTTAAAAGCGTGGAATATTTAGCTAGCAGAACTTTAATCGCAATGAAGCTGAGCGCTACGATCTGCAGTAGCTCAGCTTTGCTTATTTGCGGCACGAAGCACAGAATGATGCCTATCGCAAACGCCGTCACTGCCGCCGCGCTGTAGCTAGCTTCGCAGTCCTCGCTTGCTTCGCGCGCGACCACGCAGACGATCTGCACACCGCTTGCGGCTTCGGCTTTCGTGATTAGCTCGTGGATCTTTTGCTTGCACTGCTCGCTTAGCATTTGCCGCCTTTAGCGTTATTTAAACGAGACGCTAGGGGCTTTTTTGCTTGAGCTATCAGCGCTATAGCTAGGTTTGGCGCCGCCTAGTCC
>CAURFS010000257.1:0-2555 GCA_963523845.1 uncultured Campylobacter sp.
CGTCTGGGCGAGCGCGAGCAGGGGGCGATTTGCGAGCTGGCGGACAAGTTTGGTATCACAATCATGGCTCGCGCGCGCGGACAGAAGCTGCTAAGCGGCGAGCTAAGCCTCACAGACGAGCTTTGCGCGGACGGGCGAGTTTATAAATTTCGCTTCGGCGAAAACGCCTTCATCCAGCCCAACCGCGTCGTGAACGAAAAGATGATCGCCTGGGCGAGAAGCTGTGTGGACTTCGGCAAAAACGGCGCGAGCGAGCTATGTGCCTCGCAAAATTCCGCTGCGCGAAATTCCGCCTGCGAAAATTCTGCCGCGCAAAATCACGGCTGCGAGCAGTCCGTCCCACAGAATAATTATACGGATCGAAATTTCGCTTCTGAAAATTCTATCGAATTGAACGTCGCTTGCCAAAATTCCGTTAAAGCAAATTTCGCTTCTGCAAAATTTAACGGCGAAAATTCCGTGGAATTTAACTGCGCATCCGCATGCGAGAGCTCTGCGGATGATAATTTCGCTCGCAAAGATTTGGGCGTGCAAAATTCCGCCCCTCAAAATTTCATCGAACAAAATTTGACCGCGCAAAATTTAGATTGCGAAAAGCAAAGCGTGCAAAATTCAGCCTGCGAAGGGCGCGGCGCACAAAATTCTAGCTGCGAGCAGTCCGCAGTACAAAATTCAAGCTGCGAAAAACATGCCGTGCGCCAAGAAAGCTCCGGCGCGCGCGATCTGCTGGAGCTGTACTGCGGGCACGGCAACTTCACCATTCCGCTTGCGGCTAAATTTAACCGCGTGCTGGCGAGCGAAATTTCAAAAAGCTCGATTGCGAATGCCCGCATAAACTGCGAGCTCAACGGCGTTTGTAACGCGCAATTCGTCCGCCTTAGCGCGGATGAGCTGATGAGCGCGTTTGCGCGCAGGCGCGAGTTTGAGCGGCTAAAGGGGATCGATATTTTCAGCTACGATTTTTCGCACGTCTTGATCGATCCGCCGCGCGCGGGGCTGGAGCCTAGCGTGATTGATTTCATAAAAAATTTTCAAAATTTGATCTACATCTCCTGTAACCCGCAGACGCTTTTTGAAAATTTAAGCTCGCTTTGCGCTACGCACGAGGTGCGCAGGTTTGCGATCTTCGATCAGTTCGCGCATACGAGCCATATCGAATGCGGCGTGCTGCTGCGGCGCAGGAGCTAGGCGTGAGCCCAGATATAAGCTGCGGATTTAGGCTGCGCGTGGGATAAAATTTCGCCTAAAATATGTATAATAACAAAATTTAAAATTACGAAAGGAAGTAGATGGTTGATCTAAATAAAATCATCCAAGCAAAGCGCACGATAAACGATTTCGTCTATAAAACGCCCTTTGCTTTGGCGCCGAAGCTAAGTAGAATTTACGGCGCGGAAGTGTATCTCAAAAGCGAGAATTTGCAGCGCACCGGCGCGTATAAGATTCGCGGCGCTTACAATAAAATCGCGCATCTTACGGATGAGGAGCGGGCACATGGAGTAATAGCCGCAAGTGCGGGCAACCACGCCCAGGGCGTAGCGATGAGCGCGCAAAAATTCGGCGTGCATGCCGTGATCGTAATGCCCGAAGCTACGCCGCTACTTAAGGTAAGTGGCACGAAGGCTCTGGGCGCGGAGATCATTTTGCAGGGCGATAACTTCGACGAGGCGTACGCGTTTGCGCTGGAATACGCAAAAGAGCACAATCTAACGTTCGTCCATCCCTTCAACGACGAGTTCGTACAAGCGGGCCAAGGCACGATCGCGCTTGAGATGATCGAGGAGGTCGCAGATCTTGAATACATTGTCGTTCCCGTAGGCGGCGGCGGGCTTGCGACGGGGGTTTGCAGCTGCGCCAAGCAGATCAATCCGGACATCAAAATCATCGCCGTAGCCGCCAAGGGCGCGCCCGCGATGCACGATAGCTTCGTCGCGAAAAAGCCGCTAAATTCCGAATCGGTCCGCACCATCGCTGACGGTATCGCGGTGCGAGATACGAGCGAGATCACGCTTAGCACGATCATCGAGTGCGTCGATGAGTTCGTGCAGGTCGATGACGAGGAGATCGCAAGCGCGATACTCTATCTGCTCGAGCAGCAAAAAATCATCGTCGAAGGCGCAGGCGCGGCGGGCGTAGCGGCGCTGATGAACGCGAAATTTGCATTCCCTGCGGGCGCAAAGATCGGCATTATCCTAAGCGGCGGCAACATCGACGTGCAGATGCTAAACATCATCATCGAAAAGGGTCTTATCAAATCGCATCGCAAGATGACGATCAACGTCACGCTCGTCGATAAGCCGGGCGCGCTTACGGGGCTTACCGAAATTTTGCGCCGCGCCAACGCAAATATCGTCAAGATCGACTACGACCGCTTTTCGACCAATATCGAATACGGCGACGCGCAGATCACGATCACGCTTGAGACCAAGGGCAAGGCTCATCAAGAGGACATCGCCTGGGCGCTCAAAAACGCAGGGTATGATTTTAGGGAGATTTTGTAAAATTTTGCTCGGGCTTGTGAAATTTGCCTACGCTTGCAAAATCTGCTTTTGAAT
>CAURFS010000258.1:0-2547 GCA_963523845.1 uncultured Campylobacter sp.
GGGCAAAAAACCGCTCATGTCGTGCTTTTGGAAGGCGCGGGCGCAAACGTGATGGCGGTGGATACGCACGTCTTTCGCGTCGCGCATCGCCTGGAGCTGAGCCGTGCAAAGACGCCCGAACTTACGGAGCGCGATCTGAGCGAGGCTTTTAAGACCGATCTTGGCAAGCTACACCAAGGCATGGTGCTTTTCGGCCGCTACACCTGTAAGGCGATCAAGCCAAACTGCAAAGAGTGCTTTTTAAACGAGCTGTGCAGCAGCAAGGATAAGAATTTTCCGTAAAATTTAAGTCTATGTTCGCGAGTTAAATTTTACGGATTTAAATTTTATGAAATTTTACTTTTCGAGGTCTACTGTTTTGCCAGCCAAGCCCGGTATCCTTCGCTTTTAATCACGTCCGCGATGCTTTTTGCCATCTCCTGCGGCAAAAATTCGGACTTTTTATCGATGACGGACACTAGCGCGTAAGTGCTATCGTAATCTTGCAGCTCCAAGCCCGCGCGCACCAGCGTTTCGTATAAAAACGGCTCGTCTTTTTCGATGCTTACCGCATCATCGTTTAAAAATTCATAGATGAACGCAAGCTGTTTTTTATCGCCGATTTTTAAAAAATAATCGGCTAAATTCGTCGCACTCTTAATGATGATTTTGCGTAGGTCATCTATCTGCCGTGCAGAGTAACGCTGGGTAATCAGCCGCCAATTTTCCGCCATTCTCGCCGCAATGATAGACAGCTCGAAAGCCCTGCCGCCATAAGCGTATTTTTCGCTTTCGTCGTCTATTTTTTCTATGGCCTCGAATTCGCTCACCATATACTCGTATAGCTCCCCATCGCTGCCGCTGAAATTTTCTAAATATATCATCTCGGCGATAGTCTCGGAATTTTTAGGCAGATCGCCTGCGTATTCGGGCTCCTGCTCTTCATTTTCTTCGTCCCAGGCGGCTTTTCTAGCTTCAAAAGTTTTAAAATCCACCATCGGATTAGCGTCCTTTTTTACGAATTCAAAAAAGGCGGAAATATTGATCTGATGCTCATCTTCGCAAATTCCATCCTTAAACATCAGCTCGCTATTTTCAAAAAATTCCCAACCATCAAGCGCGCCCAGGTAGCTTTGACCGATCCGTCCGTCTAGGACATAGACGCATTGGCTAGCGCTATGATCAGGCATCGCGTGGTCGTTTGAGACGATATACGGCGCTTGCGTTTTTCCAAAAACCTGCAACATTCCGTCGTTGTATTCGCCGCTTATACCCCAAAGCGCCGTTAGATTGCCGCCGATTGCAATAACGCCGTCCTGCGAATGCAGATAATCGCACGTCGTATCTTTAGCGACTTGCAAAAACAGATAATCATCATCGATGATATCGCCGTCAAAAAATAAATTTCCGTTAACAAACATCGCTCGTGCACTATTTTTGCCGCCCGCTTCGCTAAATTTATCCTCAAGCCAAGCGGAATTTAGCGTGTCTCCCGACAGGCTAACATCGCCGTCAAATACCAGCACGTTAAAACTACTATCCAAATATAAATTTGAACCGAATTTTTGCTCAAATTCATCATAAGGCAGTATAAAAACGGGTGGAATTTTGGTTGCGAAAGGGCTACGGTTTTCGTATTGTTTTGCTTGCAATTTAACGATCTGCTCGCAATTTTGCAGAAAATTTTTGATCTGGCTTTCCATTTTTATATCCTTTTAAATTTGCTATTTGCGGCGTGTGGTCCCGTCATATAGCCTGCGGAGCGAAAATTTGCGTTCTGCTTGTAGTTGCGAGTGCAACGAAGCAAAAATCTCTTTCAAAAGCACTCGCGAGACAAGCCGCCGAAAATTTAAAGGCGAAGTATTTTGTTCTAGACGAGTAGAATTTTAAATCCTAGGACAAAAACAAGTCACAAAAATTTTAAGGCGCAGTATCGCGAGATGATTTTGAAAGTTGTGCAGAAAATTTTAATCAAGACTAGGCATGAAGCCTGTCGCAGATTAAAATTTTCAAATCTCTTTCAAAAGCGCTCGTGAGACAAGCCGTCCTAAGCTACTGAAGCCTAGCGATTATATTTCTTACGACTTCCGCTATCATCTCCACCGACGCTATCTCACAGTGCTCGTTCACCGAGTGCGGCGAGTGGATGTTTGGGCCTATGGAGCAGGCTTGCAGCTCGGGCTGTTTTGCGACCAGTACGCCGCACTCAAGGCCTGCGTGCACGGCGGCAAATTTAGCCTGCGGCTTAAGTCTCGTTAGCTCCTCAAGCACCAGATGCGCAAAGTCGCTGATGCACGGCGCCCAGTTCGCCGAGCGATCGGCCACCCTGACCTCAAAACCCAGCGCGCTAGCTAGCGTAGCGGTCTCAAAACCCAGATTTTCGAGCCCCTCTCGCTTCATCGCGCGAGCGAAAAAGTCAAACTCGATCACGCCCTCTTTTTGCTTGACGGTCGAGAGATTTATACTTTCGTTTACCATGCCAAGCTGCGTGTCGTAGCTGCGCACGCCCTGGGCGAATGAGTTAATTAGCGCCAAAATTTTGCCGCTGTTTACCAGCACGTCCGCTTC
>CAURFS010000259.1:0-2536 GCA_963523845.1 uncultured Campylobacter sp.
TTGGGCTTTTTTCTCCGCCATGCCGTTTGCTTTGCCTTGCTTTGCGCTCGCCCCTGCGGCGTGCGAGGCTAGACTGATCTTTTCAAATTTAGGATTTTTGCGGTAGTTTAGATTATTAAAGAATTCTATCACGTCGTCGTAAAATTTATCGTTGCTGACGATGCCGATCTTGCCCTCCTGCCCGCAGAGTTTGCCCATCAAAAACACGATGATCTTATCGGCGAAGTCCTTTCTTTGCTTGCCGATCGTAAAGACCTCGCCTATGCTAACGCCCATCTTGGATAGGCGCGCAAGAGTCAAGGCGCCGATCTTTTTGGCGGTATTGGAGACGATATTCAGCTCGTCGCCCTCTTTGAGATTTACGACGTCAAAGATATTATCGACGTCGATATTTTCGTCGTCTATGATAAAGTGCGTCAAAGTTTTTCCTTTAAATTAAATTTCAATGCCCGCGCTCGCGCAAATTTCATCTCTAAAGCGCGCGAAAGGCCTCATCGCAGGCTGATTTTGCAGATGCTCGCCGATCGGCTTTTGCATCCACGCCATATCGTACCAGCGGCCGAATTTATAGGCGCAGCGCTCGAATCTGCCGACGAAGCGAAAACCCATACGCTCGTGAAATCGCACGCTAGCGTCGTTTAGATATTCGTCATCCCCGTAAGCGATGCAAGCGTTCATATCTACGATGTTTTGAGCCTTGAGTGTGCGTTGTAGCGCCTCGTAGAGCAGCCTGCCGATACCCAGAGCGCGCACGTTTTGCGACACGTAAACCGAGCTTTCCGCCGACCAATCGTATGCCGCCCGCTCTTTGAAAACCGAAGCGTAGGCGTAGCCTAGGATTTGTTCGTGTTTTAAATTTACGCCGCTTTGCTTTGCCGAGACGATTAAATTTGCGCTATTTTGTTTCGCCGCACCGCTTGCGCGATTTTGCGCCTCGTCTGCGGGCAAAATTTCACTCCCTGCGCCTGCCGCGCTCGCAGAAATTTTAAAATTTTTATCTCGCTCATCGTTAGCAAATGTCGCCTCGTCGCTTGCGTAAGCGAGCAGATAGGGGTATCTTTGCAGCGTTTGCTCGATGCGCTCCGCAAATTCTGCGGTGCCGGGCACGTCGTATTCGAAGCTGATCGCCGTTTGTTTTACGTAAGGCGCGTAAATTTCAAGCAGCGCCTCCGCATCTTGCGGCGTTGCGAGCCGTAGCTTTATCTGCATAAAATCTCCTTTAAATTTGGCCGTTTTGTATAATTTCGGTTTTAAGCTTATCTAAATTTACCGCCGCGACCGGCTTTTAAATTTAGTGGGAATTTTATCTCACGCGCAAAACGGCTAAATTTCAGAGGTATGTTTGAGCGCGTAAATTTTAAAATTTAACCCGCGCAAGCCTCTATTCGCCGAAAAGTCGCCAAAACTCGGGCGCAAATTTCGTCGGCGCAAATTCTATGATCTCGTATTTTGCGACGCCGTTTTGAAAGAACGGATCTTGCGCGATGATCTCATCAAGCTCCGCGCGGTCTTTGGCGTTGATTAAGATGATACCGCCTGTGCGAGGGACTTTGCGCCCCGAGCAGATAAATTTATTTGCCGCATAAAATCGGTCTAAAAACGCGTTGTGCTCGTTGATAAAGCGGTCCGCTTCGCTTACTTCTTTAACGTAGGTGAGGTTTGCAATAAACATTTTGATCCTTTGTGAGATTTGAAGCGCGATTTTAGCATAAAATTCCAACGGATAAAATTCCCGCTGGAATTTTTGCGCGCTACGTTATAAAAAATATCGGCGAAATTCCGATTATCGCGCAGCCAAGCGCTGCGTAGCGAAGCTTTATCGCAGCAAGCGCGCAGATGTTTGCAAGCGCGAAAAGAAGCGGCGGAATTTGCGCCTGAAAGCTTGGCAAAGTAAAATTTAAAAACGCAAGCAGCGGCGTATCGAGCGCGCCGCCGAGCCCGAATAGATGCAAAAATATGCTTAGCGGATAAAAGATTACAAACACGTATCCCAGCGGCATGACGCTAAGCTGTTGCAGTGAAGCGGTCGGGAAGAAATAATAGACCGCCACGTTCATGCTGAGCCAAACGTAGAGGTTAAAAAGTATGACGTTCTGCCAGAGCTTAAATTTGGGCGCGAAGTGGTGCAGGTAGAGGAAGATATACAGCACGCCGAGGCAGGAGAAATAAAATCCGATCGAAAAGGCTAAGTGCGGGAAAAACGCAAGCAGAAGCGCGATCGTTAGGAAGAGGTTCGTAAATTTAAGTACGTAGAAATTTCGCATAGCAAGGTAAAACCCCACGCAGCACATCGCAAGCGAGCGCAGAAAGCTCGGCGTAAAATCAAGCACGAAAAGATATCCGCTCATCAGCACGATCACAAAGACGCTAAGATCGCGCTTAGCGCTGCGGTACGGAAAGTAGCGATCCTGAAAATAGCGGTAGATCGGCATTGCAAGCAGAAAGATCGTGCTAAAGATAATGCCCAGATGAAAGCCGCTGATCGAAATGATGTGCGCTATGCCCCAGTTCGTCACGCTGGCGCGTAGCGGAGATG